>CAYVRR010000022.1:0-29550 GCA_964453215.1 uncultured Spirochaetaceae bacterium
ATTTAAAATATGATGATTACCACAAAATATATTACATATATGATATATAACTAAAATATGTGTTGACATGGAAACTTTCAGAACGTAGACTAGAATATAGAGCAATACGAGATGAAAGTAAAAATACGTATACAAAACGAGGAGGTTGTTGATGTATCGTTTAGAAGAATTTATGGCTGATTTAGAGAGAAGGAATCCCGCTGAACCTGAATTTATTCAAGCAGCAAAAGAGGTCGTTGAAACCATCATTGATGTAGTCAATGAAAACCCTGCATATGTGCATGCAAAAATATTAGAGCGCATTACAGAGCCCGATAGAGTCTTTAGTTTTAAAGTTGAATGGGAAGATGATAATGGTGATGTACAAGTAAATAGAGGGTATAGGGTTCAGTTTAATAATGCCCTCGGTCCATATAAAGGGGGAATTCGCTTTCACGCTAGTGTAACACTAGGATCCCTTAAATTCTTAGGATTTGAACAAACATTTAAAAATAGTCTCACCACACTCCCCCTCGGTGGAGGAAAAGGTGGATCAGATTTTAATCCTAGAGGAAAAAGTAATAATGAAATTTTAAGATTTTGTCGCTCATTCATGACTGAGCTTCAAAAATATATTGGTCCAAACACAGACGTTCCAGCTGGAGATATTGGTGTTGGAGCAAGAGAAGTTGGATTTATGTATGGGCAGTATAAGCGTCTGAAAGATGAAAACACTGGAGTTCTCACTGGCAAAGGTAGAGCTTGGGGTGGTTCTGTTATTAGACCTGAAGCTACAGGCTTTGGCTCAATGTATTTCGCTAATGAGATGGTAAAGGCTCATAATGATACTTTTGAAGGGAAAAGAATTGCTGTCTCTGGATTTGGTAATGTAGCTTGGGGCGCTGTGATGAAAGCTTCTGAACTTGGAGCAAAAGTTGTTGCAATCAGTGGTCCAGATGGATACATTCTTGATGAAGAGGGGATTAATACACCAGAAAAATGGGCATATATGGTGGAGCTAAGAACTTCAAATAATGATGTAGTTGCCCCCTACGCTAAAAAATTCAATGCTAAATTTATTCCCCATAAAAAACCTTGGGAAGTAGCTGTAGATATGGCATTCCCTTGTGCTATTCAGAATGAACTCAATATAGAAGATGCAAAACAATTAGTTGCAAATGGGGTAAAATATGTAGTTGAAACTTCTAATATGGGATGTACAGCAGATGCTGTGAACTACTTTATTGATAAAAAAATTCCTTTTGGTCCTGGTAAAGCTGCAAATGCTGGTGGAGTTGCTGTCTCTGGTCTCGAAATGTCTCAAAATGCGATGAAGCTTAGTTGGAGTGAAGCAGAAGTTGATGAAAAACTTCATACTATCATGTCTAGCATTCATGCTTCTTGTCTTCGCTATGGAACCACTGAAGATGGATATATCCACTATGTAAGGGGAGCTAATATTGCAGGATTTAAGAAAGTCGCTGATGCAATGTTAGACCATGGATATTAATATATTTTGATGCTAATACAGAGTCCCTCTATTGCTATAAGGGGGGCTCTTTTCTATACTCTTTATTATGAAATATACATCAATTACCTTAATAGAACAATTAACTCAAATAAGTGGACTAAGTGGGCACGAACACGATGTAGCCTCTTTTGTCCAATCATCACTGCCAGAATCTGTTGTTACAGAGAAAGATTCGATTGGAAACATCATCTGTAAGATACCAGGAAGTGATAAAGATGCTCCCACTATTCTTCTTGCCTCCCACATGGATGAAGTTGGATTTATGGTAAATGATATTCTCCCAACTGGATTTCTCAGAATCTCAATGCTAGGGGGGTGGAACACCCTCACTCTTCCCTCATCCCCTGTGAATATTATCAATACAAAGGGAGAATATGTGAGGGGTACTATTGGACAAATTTCTCCCCACTTCCTTAAAAAAGGGGAAGCTGTAACTGCTCCAGATATTGATGATATATATGTAGATATTGGGGCTCAAAGTGATGAAAGTGTACAAAATGATTACCATATTGAATTAGGGTCTCTTGTAGTCCCTATTTCCCCTTTTTATCATAACCAAAAGAGTAATCTTCTTTTTTCAAAAGCATTTGATGATAGAATTGGTGTTGCATCATTAATTGAACTTGCCCATAAAGTTGTCTTGTCTCCTATTCCTTCAACCCTTATTCTTGCTTTTACTGTTCAAGAAGAGGTGGGAGTGAGGGGAGCTAAAGTGTTATCAAATTATGTGAATGCAGATATCGCTCTTATTGTAGAGGGACCCCCTGCTGATGATGTTCCAGGGGGGCCTTTAAGGCCTCAAACTTGTGTAGGTAAAGGGGTACATATAAGAATTTTTGATCCAACCCATATTGGCAACCCTTCTCTTATTCAACACGTTAGTGAGGTGGCAAAGAAGAACTCTATTCCAATTCAAAAAACGGTGAGAAAAGGGGGCGGAACAGATGCTATGGAATTAGCATTAGCTCATAGGGGAATAAAGAGTATTATTGTTGGAGTTCCAGTAAGATATGCTCATAGTCACAATGGTGTGTGCTCCCTTTCTGATTACCATCAACTTATTGATTTATTATATGCTGTGGGTGAAAATAGGTTCTACATATAGGTATATTGCATTTGATATAGGTTTATCATCAAATCTATATATACACTATATATAGTGTAGCAAAAGAAAAGAATACGCTATAGCTATTGCTTCCTCCAATTTTATGTGCTAAGGTAAATGAGCCTACAATTCTGTGGGCTTCACAAGGATAGGAGGAATTACTGTGGCACAAACACCTAACGAACTTACGCCTTTAGGGCGAAAAATATTTCTAGATAGATATGCTCAAAAAGATGGAAAAAAAGATACCTTAAAAGTAGGGGATCTTGTTGTTGTTGTGAGTAATGCCCTCACAGGGCAAAGAGAGATTGGTAATGTTGTCTCTATCCATAAAGATGACCTCTCTGTTAAGCTAGAAGATGGCACAGTAGTTGAAGCAACAAGAGAAACAGTTGATAAACCTATTGAAACAAACCCAGGTGAGATGTTAGCACGTGTTGCAAAAGGGATGAGTTTACAAGAGCCAAAAGAGGATCAAAAGAGATGGGAAAAAGAGTTTAATTGGCTCCTTGAAGGGTATAAATTTGTTCCAGCTGGAAGAATTCTCACAGGAGCTGGTACTGATCAAAATCTTACATATTTTAACTGTTATGTAATTCCTTCTCCAAAAGATAGCAGAGGCGGCATTATTACATCGCTTGGCCAAATGACTGAGATCATGAGTCGTGGTGGTGGTGTTGGTATGAACCTTTCATCATTACGCCCCAAACACTCTTATGTAAAAGGGGTGAATGGTAGATCAAGTGGTTCCGTTTCGTGGGGAGCTCTTTTCTCATTTGTCACAGGATTGATTGAACAGGGGGGCTCGAGAAGAGGGGCTCTTATGTTGATTCTTAATGTTTGGCACCCTGATATTCTCGACTTTATTAATAGCAAACGTGAAATGGATAAAATTGTGAATGCTAATATTAGTGTTGGCATTACAGATGATTTTATGGATGCTGTGAAAAATGATAAGAGCTGGACTACCTACTTTCCAGATACAACAGACCCTGATTACAATGAATTGTGGGATGGGGATTTAGAGAAATGGAAGTCATTGGGGAAAAAAGTAATTCCTTATCAAACACTTAAAGCAAAAGATGTGTGGAAAGCAATTATTGAGAGTGCGTGGGCTTCTGCAGAACCAGGGGTGTTTTTTGTAGACCGATATAACAAAATGTCTAACTCATGGTACTACAGTAGTATTCAATGCACCAATCCGTGTGGTGAACAAGGACTCCCTCCTTGGGGTGTGTGTAACTTAGGTTCAATCAATCTCTCTCGCTTTGTAGAAAAGAAAGATGTTCTTTGGAATGACCTTGGAAGAGCTGTTCGCCTTGCTGTAAGGTTTTTAGATAATGTTATTGATGATACCCCCTATTTCTATGAAGAAAACAAAGTTCAACAACAAGGAGAGCGAAGAGTTGGCCTTGGAACAATGGGGCTAGCTGATATGCTCATTCGTCTCGAACTAGCCTATGGAAGTGAAGAGTCTCTCGCTTTCATCGATAAACTCTTTAAATTTATTTGTGTAGAAGCATATACAGAGAGTGCTCACCTTGCCCAAGAAAAAGGCTCTTTCCCCCTCTTTGATGCTGAAAAATTCCTCATGAGTGGATTTATGCAAGAAATGCCCCAAGAGGTAAGAGAGCTTATTCGAGAGAAGGGGATGAGAAACGTCACACTCCTTACCCAAGCTCCAACTGGAACGACAGGAACTATGGTAAATACAAGTACTGGAATTGAACCATACTACTTCTGGGAATGGGAGAGAGTTGGAAGAATGGGATCCCACATAGAGCGTGTTGCTGTGTATGATGAGTGGGTAAAAGCTCATCCTGGAGAGAAAAAGCCAGATTATTTTGTTTCTGCGATGGATCTCTCTCCAGAGGGGCATGTACATGTTCAAGCAGCAATTCAACGTTGGGTTGATTCAAGTATTTCAAAAACAGGCAATACCCCAAAAGATTATACTGTGGAACAAACTGCCGATTTATATGAACTCCTCTATGATACAGGGTGTAAAGGGGGAACGACATATCGTGATGGCTCAAGAGATTCTCAGGTGCTTATTGCAAAGCAAGAAGAGAAGGAAGAGGCTTCTCCTGTAGCATTTGTTGCAGAACAACCTAAATCACGAGTTCGATCTACTGTTTTACATGGAACTACCTATAGAAAAGCAACTCCTATTGGAACAGCATACATTACAGTAAACTCAGATGGGAAGAATTCAAATGAACCCTTTGAAGTATTTATTAATGTTGCAAAAGTTGGCTCTGATGTCTCTGCTGATGCTGAAGGGTTAGGACGCCTTGTAAGTCTTATCCTTAGAATTCCTTCTCCACTTACCCCTATTCAAAGGGCAAAGGCGGTTATCGCACAGCTAAGGGGAATTGGATCGGGGCGACCCATGGGATTTGGGAAAAATAGGGTAATGAGTCTTCCAGATGCGGTTGCTCAAGTTCTTGAAGAGCACATTGGTCTTTCACAAGAGGATGGGACCTATCCTGAACTTCCTGATGAAGAAGATGCCCAGTTTTTAACAAAGCAGTTTGATTTAGGACTTGATGATGACTTAGCGAAGAGCGTGGTGCCAGATATTTGTCCTGTGTGTGGGAATGTGACATTCGTGAATATTGAGGGATGCAGAAAATGTTTCTCTTGTGGACATAGCGAATGTTAATAATTCTTCATAGCTGTTAACAATAAGATGCACTGTATTTTATTATTGACCTACCCCTTCTTTGCCGATTTTCTCACCTCTCCCTACTACTCTAGGTTGCAAACCTACCTGTAATAATGTATAGTAGTGTAGTAATAGCCCTGTAGATGATACAGGGTAATGTTGTGCAAACTAGTTGTGGGCATTTGGTGTCTGCAGGTAAATAATAATTTCAATGGAGTGTCAATATGAGTAACAAAAAAATGGTTACTATTGATGGTAATACTGCGGCTGCGCACGTAGCGTATGCGTTCAGTGACGTCGCCGCAATTTATCCCATCACGCCATCCTCACCTATGGGGGAATATTCTGATTCTTGGGCAAGTACCGGAAGGAAAAACCTATTTGGTGAGAGTGTAGATATCACCGAGATGCAATCAGAAGCAGGGGCTGCTGGTGCAGTTCACGGGTCCCTAACAGCTGGGGCAATGACCACTACTTTTACTGCGAGCCAAGGATTATTACTAATGATCCCAAATATGCACAAGATAGCTGGGGAAATGCTTCCTACAGTCTTTCACGTATCAGCTCGTTCTTTAGCAGCTCAATCTCTCTCTATCTTTGGAGACCATAGTGATGTAATGTCTTGTAGAAATACAGGGTTTGCTATGACAGCTGCAAATAGCATCCAAGAAACAATGGACCTTGCTCTTGTTTCCCACCTCGCAACTCTTAAATCTCAAGTTCCTTTCCTCTCATTCTTTGATGGGTTTAGAACAAGTCATGAAGTTTCAAAAGTTGAAGAAATTCCTTATGAAGATATGCTTCCTCTTATTGAGCCAAAATATATTGAGCAATTTAGAGATAGAGCACAACGCCCGGACAAACCAATGTTGAAGGTAGCTGCTCAAAACGAAGATGTATATTTCCAAGGTCGAGAAACTGTAAATAAGTACTATGATGCAGTTCCTGAAATTGTTCAGGAGTACATGGATAAAGTTGCAAAAATCACAGGAAGATCCTATAAATTATTTGATTATGTAGGTGCTCCTGATGCTGATAGAGTAGTTATTGCAATGGGTAGTGCCCTTGATACCTTCGAGTGGGCTGCCGATTATTTAAACCAAAGAGGGGAGAAAGTTGGTGTACTTAAAGTACGTCTCTATCGTCCGTTCTCTGCAAAGCATTTCGTTGCAGCAATTCCTGAAACTGTAAAGAAAATTGCAGTATTAGATAGAACAAAAGAACCTGGTTCAATTGGTGAACCTCTCTATCTTGATGTTGTATCAGCTCTTTCACAAATGGGAAGAACAGGTATTAATGTTATCGGTGGACGCTACGGTCTTTCAAGTAAAGATTTTACTCCAACCCATGCAAAGAGTGTGTATGATCACCTTAACAATGGTAATTTCCATAACTTTACTGTTGGTATTAATGATGATGTAACAAACCTCAGCATCCCCCTATCAGAAAAAATTGATGTTACACCTAAAGGTGTTGTATCTTGTATGTTCTGGGGTCTTGGCTCTGATGGTACAGTTGGTGCAAATAAAGATTCGATTAAGATTATTGGTGGAAACACTGATATGAATGCACAAGCTTACTTCTCATACGACTCAAAGAAATCTGGTGGTATTACAATAAGTCACCTTAGATTTGGAAAGAGTAGTGTAAATATGCCTTGGCTTATCGACAACGCAGACTTTGTTGCTTGCCACAATCCTGCATATATTGGTCGTTATGATATGCTCACTCCTTTAAAAGAGGGTGGCGTGTTCTTGCTCAACTCACAAATTCCTACTGATGAAGTATTTACTCACCTCACAAAAGAAGAGCAACAACAAATTATTGATAAGAAAATTAGATTCTACAATATTGATGCACTAAAAATTGCAGAAAAAGTAGGTCTTGGAACTCGTATCAATACTGTTATGCAGGCTGTCTTCTTCAAAATTTCAGGTATTTTCCCTGAAGATGAAGCAATTGCTTTAATTAAAAATGCAATTAAAAAGACATTTGGAACAAAAGGTGAAGATATTGTTAAGATGAACTGGGATGCCGTTGATGGTGCCTCTGCAGCTCTTGAAGAGGTAAAAGTACCTTCTTCCGTTGCAGCTGCTTATGTTCCTAAGAAACTTATCGCAGAAGATGCTGATGCATTTGCAAGAGATATCATTGAACCTATCATGCACCTCAAAGGGAATGACATTCCTGTTTCAAAAATGAGCTTTGATGGAACTCTTCCAACAAATACTGCTAAATTAGAGAAACGTGGTGTTGCTCCAGCTATTCCACTTTGGCATAGTGAATCATGTATCCAATGTAACCAATGTGTACAATCTTGTCCTCACGCTGCAATTAGAGCAAAACAGATTGATCCAAAAGATTTAGAGAATGCTCCACAAGGGTTTATTACTTTAAAATCTAATACTAAAAATGATAAAGATCTTAGATTCAAAATTCAAATTTATCCAGAAGATTGTCAAGGATGTGGTGTCTGTATCGAAACCTGTCCTACAAAGGTAAAATCACTCGAATTTAGCCCAATTAATGTTGAGCGAGATAAAGGTGAAAATGAATTTGCCGAATTCTTTGATTCCCTTGCTGATGATGTCGTTGATGGAGTGAGCGTCAATACTGTGAAAGGTATGCAGTTCAAAAAACCATTGTTTGAATTCTCTGGTGCTTGTGCCGGTTGTGGTGAGACCCCGTATGTAAAATTAGTTACCCAAATCTGTGGTGAAAGAATGCTTACAGCGAATGCAACTGGTTGTTCATCTATTTATGGAGGGACTTTCCCAACAACACCTTATGCACAGCGAAGAGATGGTCGAGGACCAGCTTGGGCTAATTCACTCTTTGAAGATAATGCTGAGTATGGCCTTGGTATGAGACTTGCTGTAGACTCAAACAGAAGAATTCTTAAGAGTACTGTTGATAAATTATTAACACTTGGAACTACTGAAGCTCTTACATCTGCCCTTAACCAAAGCAAAGAACTATGGAATGATAAAACAGAAGCAGGTATTGATGCTCAAAAAGCGATTGCTCCACTTCTTGTTGAAGCATATGAAAAAGCATCTAATGAAGCACAAAAGGTTGCTATTCAGAAATTGATTGAGCTAAAAGATTATTTCACAGATAAAGATGTATGGATTATCGGTGGAGATGGTTGGGCTTATGATATTGGCTTTGGTGGTGTAGACCACGTTATTGCTTCTGGAAAGAATGTGAATATTCTTGTCCTTGATACTGAAGTCTATTCTAATACTGGTGGGCAAGCTTCTAAAGCAACTCCAATTGGAGCTGTAGCGAAATTTGCTAATGCTGGTAAGCAGTTAGGTAAGAAGAACATGGGATTCATGATGATGACGTATGGACATGCATATGTTGCTTCAATCTCTATGGGTGCAAATAGACTCCACACACAAAAAGCACTACAAGAAGCTGTTGCCTATGACGGACCTTCAATTGTATTCTGCTACTCTCCATGTATTAACCACGGTATTAATATGATGAAGAGCCAAGTAGAAATGAAGAGAGCTGTTGATGTAGGTTACTGGCCTCTATTCAGATTTAATCCAATGTTAGAAGAAGGAAAGAGATTTAGTTGGGATGCAAAAGCTCAAGATGGAGACTTCCAAGAATTCATTAAGAGTGAACGTCGTTACTCATCTCTCTACAAAACAAATCCAGACAATGCTGACTCTCTCTTTATGAAAGCAGAAGAAGATGCAAAGAGAAGGATGGAGTTATACAAAAATGTTGGAAAGATGATGTAAAAATCTCATCTATATAATAAAAACCGTCTAGTAACATAGACGGTTTTTTGTTGCCTTCATAATAAAGAATTATTTTATTTTTCTTCTTTCATCCACCTCTCATACATAAGAGCGGATGAACGATTCATCTCTTTCATAAATTCACTGGTGTGTTTTCTAAAATAGTAATAATCACTAATACTTCCTGTGTTATCGAACGGGAGTGCTTTTCTTTCTCTTAAACGCTCTTCTTGTTTCCCATAGGTGACTTGTAAGTCTTCTAATGTATAATCTTTATATCGATTATCCATAAAGACGCTCTCTACAGGGGGTCTAATTGCAGGATGAGCAAGTTCTGCTGTAGTTTTTGGATACCCAAAAATAACTAATGTAGCAACAGCTACATATTTTGGTAAAGAAAATAATGAGACTATTTTTTCATGGTTTTCTAAGATATCACCTATATAGCATGAACCAATACCAAAAGATTCTGCTGCTATAACAGCGTTTTGTGCTGCTATGATGGCATCATCTTGGGCAAGGAACAACTCTCCAGCTCCTATTGCTCTTTCTTCAATTCCCGATTGTTTTCCACGTTCTACAGAGCCTGTGAGGTGGTAAAAGTTTTCCCATTTTTGGACATCTGCAACAAATAGCCATACCATAGGAGCTTTAGCAATCATAGGTTGATTGTCACAAAGAATAGCTAATGTATCTTTTATGTGTTGATCTGTAACGTCTATGACGCTATAGAAAACTTGATTTCCTGCTGTAGGGGCACGAAGTGTTGCCTCTTGTATCTTCTTTTTAATTTCAGGATCGATGCTTTTTTCTGAAAATGCTCTCGTTGATCTTCTTTTCATTAACAATTCAAGTGTTGGGTTATCCATACTATTCTCCTCATCTACAATCTACTGTACTCAAAGTGGGTTGTTGTTGTAGTATAGAGAGAGAGGGTGAAAATGAAAAGTGTTAGTGTATATTCTTATAGATGGGTTGTCCTCTCTGCTCTCATGGTTGTAATTATGGCTTCTGAAATGCAGTGGCTTGTATTTGCTCCTGTCTCTCGGGCTGCTCTTGAGTTTTACAAGGAGCAAATTAATCCACAAAGCATGCTCTCCCCAGATATCCTTACCCTCATTCACATCATTTCGTATCTTGTGTTTACAATCCCTGCATCATTTTTCATCAATAAAATAGGACTAAAGTGGTCATTGAGAATAGCGTCAATGTTGATTGCCCTTTTTAGTCTCATCAAAGGGTTTTATGCACACCAATTCATGTTTGTAGTAATTGCTCAATTAGGCTTATCACTTGGTCATGTGATAGTATTAAATAGTGTTACTTCTGTTACAAATAGATGGTTCCCTTTTAAAGAGAGGGGATTTGCTTCAGGTTTAGTCTCCTTTGCTCAATACTTAGGACTTCTTCTGATTATGATTATTGCTCCTCGCGTTATTGGAACAGACCCTTCTTTACATGAGTATGGCAATGGCTTGCCAAATCTATTGATGGTCCTTGGAATTATAACAAGTATCAGTGCTGTTGCAGTAATTTTCTTATTCAAAGAAAAACCACCAACTCCATCCTCCTTGGAAGTAGTAAAAATTGAGAGCTTTATTGAATCATTTCGCCTCCTTTTGCACAAAAAGCATATGGGGGGATTTATGATTATTTTTGGTCTTTGTTGGGGATTGTTCAATGTTTTTATTGCAAAAATAGATAGTATTGCTGCGTTTGTACAGATCGAGAACTCTACTGGAATACTTGGTGTATTTCTTCTTGTGGGAGGATTGATTGGATCAATTCTTATCCCATTTTTGTCAGATCATTATAGAAAGAGAAAATTCTTTTTTTCACTTTCAATATTAGGAATATTTATTGGTGTTGTGATATTTGCTTTTTATCCAAACCTTTTAGAGGGGGGAATCCCTTTCTTTATTATCTATATCCTTGTCGCATTTTTAGGGTTTTTCTTTCAAAGTACGATCCCTTTAGGGTATCAGTATGCATATGAATTGACCTACCCGGTGCAGGAAGCCTCTTCTCAAGGAGTCTTACTTTTTAATGGGCACCTTGTTGGTGCTGTGATATTAATATTTATGAATTTAGATGGAGGTGCTTATCTTGAGTGGGTTTTAATAGCAAGTATTGCCCTTCTTTTTGCAGCACTTTGTGGATCATTGTTTGTAAAAGAATCTCCTGTAATTGTCACAGAAGAGGAGAGGTTGAAAGAAGCCTCTAAAAAAGAGTGGGTTCACCAATAAACAAAGAAGGACTGCAAACGCAGCCCTCACTAAATTATGTAATGTGTTTTAGACTATTCTTCAAGAGAAAAATCAGATTTAGCAGCACCACAAAGAGGACATACCCAATCTTCAGGGATATCTTCAAATGCAGTTCCTGGTTGAACACCGTTATCTGGATCCCCATCAGCTGGATCATACACATAACCACATAAATCACAAACATACTTATTCATGTTAATTCCTCCTACCTAATAGATACCTATTACAATAGCCTGTGAATATAAAAATTACAAGGTAAAATATAAATCTTGAGGTTGATTAGTGTTAACCTATTTCAGCTTTTAGATAGGAAGAATGGGAGTATTTCTATATTTTAACAAAGATTACCAACCATTACTCTCTGGATAAAGTAATAAGATTTTCTTAAGGTACATGACATATTTTTTCCTAAATGAATCAGGGCCAATGACTTCTACAGCATTTCCGCACTGAATGAGTCGAAGGATTAATTCAATAGAATTTTCTATCTCCATTTTACATATTGTTGTTCCATCCTCCCCCTTTTGATACCGTGGAGGTGTATGTGTGAGGTTATGAAATGAGTTCATTGCCGATTTTTCTTTAATTTTTAATGTGAGAGGTACAAAGTCTACCCGATCATATCCTACTTCACTCGATTGAGATTGAAATGGTTTCAAGTTATCAGGGATTGTATAGGTTTCATCAATGATAATAGCCCTTGTGATACTGCTAATATCAATTGTTGTTATTTCTGCTGTATGTCGTAATCTCCCTGTTACGCTAATTGGATTTCTCCCAGTCTCATCTTCTCTAAAGCCTATAAAATAGGGGGCAAATTCAGTTTCAACTTCACTACTTCCAGATACATGATGAAGTTGTACCATTTTTCCTGAAACCCAGCTATCAATCAACACTTCAAAGACTGTGTTGAATTGTTTATTTTGAGCCTCTTTTTTCTTTAATTCAGTATCAATTGATTCAGCAAGTCCTACAATATTTTCAGCAATAGTTGGAGCGTAAGATCTCATATTCATCGCAATCTTTTTTAACCCACTAGAGAGGTGGGGACTTTGCAATTCACTATTACTCGCAAGAGCTCCTGCAGAGAGGTTAAAAGCAAGAGATTCATATACACTTAAAGCTACTGTCTCTTCTCCCTCTTTTTGATGAATTTTTATGAGATTGTTTTCTTCGTAGATATCAATATACTGTTTTAAATCATTAACATACCGACTGATTGTTGAGCGATGTACTCCAAGTCTCCTTGCAATTTCAGATCTTCTTAACCCCTGTGGATGACTATGTAGAAGAAGTTCTAATTGAGCTACTCTTTCCCCTTTCATGTACTGTCCTTTTTGCACCAAAGTGCAACACTATTTTGTAAAGTATAGCATGTATGTTGTTGTTATTGTAGAGAAAATGTTGCAATTTATTGCTTGTTATGCTTTGATGAGCTCATGGAAGAACAAATAATCCTCATAGAGACTAAATTGGCCTATCTAGAAGATGCAGTAAAAACACTCAATTCAATAATTATAGAGATGGGGCATAAAATTGATTCATTAGAATCAGGCAAAAAGAAACTCGAAGAACAACTAACCAACCTTATGGAGTTTCAACAAGAGATGCCCCACATGAGGCCTCCCCATTATTAAAACAACTCTCTTTTTTTCCATGTAATAGTAGCAAAGCAAAGAGGAATCTCTTTACCATCTTCCTCAACTTTTACTATTTGATGAAATAGGGTGAATTCATCTTTTTCTATACTATAATCTTCCCCATATCCAACATAGCTCATGATAGAGTCCTCTCTAAATGCCTGCTTTAGGTAGGAGATATCTACAAAAGAGGGTTGGTATCTATCAAGAAGTGAGAAAGAGAGAGAGCTGGTCATCCACTGAAGGTAGGCAACATTGTTAATGTGGAAATTACTATCACTATCTTTGTAGGTCACTTGGATAGGTTTTTTATCAACTTTTTTATACTCTTCTTGATTAAAGATAGGGCGCTTTGCCATCTTTGGGTCAACTTTCCTACCAGATTCTGAAAATATCTCTTTATATCTTGCCTCAGGCTTAATAATTCTAAAAGTCTCTTTATCAATAATGAGCCAAAGAGTCATAGATTCAAATAAAAGAGTGTTTGATTGCTCTTTATATCCACGACACCCTCTTGGATAATAAAATGTATGAGGTTCTTGCGGCCACGTTTCTACATCGATAGTTGTTGGCCAATTAGCCCATGCATGTATTTTCATCTGTGTTCTTGTCACTACCCATGTCTTATTCTCATCTTGTAGGTGGGGAATTCCAATTTTAAGATGATAAGCATGCATTGCAGCAGATTCTTGCATTAAATCGAAATATGTTTCAATGCTCGCTGTATACGTTGGGTCTGCGCCTCTTGAATGTAATAAAAAACTAATTTTTGCAATACCATGTTCAACTACCATTATTTATTTCTCCACTCTCTTTGTATAAAAACGTAATAAAGACCTTCCATAGACTCTCTCATCACTCATTTTTAATAATCCAACCTCTTTGGGCATAGTAGCTTTCTCTTCTTTAGGATAATGAATGATAAAAAGTCCCCCATCTACAACAAGATTTTTTTTATCTACTTTCTCAATAATCTCTACTTTGTTTTTCATTGGAAAAGGGGGATCTGCATAGACGATGTCATAGTTCATCTTAGCATTTGGAATAAACCTAAATACATCAGAGATAAATAAAGAGATAGGGGAGTCTACAATAGAGATGTTTTTTATAATAGTTGCTTTTTTGTGACGATCCATCTCTACGAGGTGAACAGGCTCTGCTTCTCTTGATGCCGCTTCAATACCAACAAGGCCACTTCCAGAAAAGAGGTCTAGAAAAGATTGATGAGATATGTTTCCTAAGATAGAGAACATAGATTCTCTCATTCTATCCATGGCTGGTCTAATTACCCCCGGTGGGCAGGTAATCACCCTTCCACGATATTTTCCTGATGTAATTCTCATAATACTTTACTGTACGAAAAAGGGTCAAAAAATGCAACAGAACCTACTCTTCATCTTCGCGCTCTCTGAAATAGGGGGCTTCAATCATTACTCTTCGTATCGTAGCGTGTTGCATCAACAAAAGAGCTTCATCTTTTTCAACAATACTCTCAACTTCCTTTTTCACACTAGTGAGTAACTCAATGTTACTTGTGAGGGATGCAAATTTTAGTTTTAAGAACCCTGATTGTTTTGTTCCAACAACTTCACCAGGTCCTCTGATCATGAGGTCTTGTTCAGCAATATAAAAACCATCATTTGACTCTTTTAAGACTTTTAGTCGCTTTAAAGCATCATCTGTTAAAGGACTTTCATAGACTAAAAAACAGTATGATTGCAAAGTAGATCTTCCAACCCTTCCCCTGAGTTGATGAAGAGCAGAGAGTCCAAAACGCTCTGCATGCTCAATTACCATTACAGTCGCTTCTGGAATATCAAGTCCAACTTCAACAACACTTGTACTCACTACATACATCAATTCTTTATTTCTGAATTTTCTAATGATGGAGATCTTTTCACTTTCATCTAATCTACTATGAATGAGAGCGCTAGGAATGTTTGGATATGTTTTTTGTAGATATTCAAACATTGAAGTAACATCTCTTAATGTTGATTCCCCTTTATCATCAATTCGTGGATAGACAAAATAGGCTTGATGACCTCTTTCAAATTCTACACCAACTGAATCATACATCCTTCTTCTACTCTCATTAGAAACAAGATAGGTGATTATTGGTATTCTTCCTACAGGCATCTCTCTAATAGTACTAAGATTCATATCGCCAAATACTGTGAGGGCTAATGACCTTGGGATAGGTGTTGCACTCATCATAAGCACATCTGGTGTTTTCCCTTTTTCTACAAGGTGAGTTCGCTGTATAACTCCAAAACGATGCTGCTCATCAATAATAATATAAGCAAGGTTAGAAAATTCAACAGTTCGAGAAAAAAGAGCATGAGTTCCAATAGCAATATCTATCTCTTTATGTTTAAGTGCATCAAGGAGGTATCCTCTTGCCTTATTCTTCACAGCACCTGTAAACAATGCGATACGAACACCTAATGGCTCTAAATAAAGAGCTGCTTGTTCTGCATGTTGACGTGCAAGAAGCTCTGTAGGTGCCATGAAGGCAACTTGTCCCCCCCTTGAAATAACATGAAGAGCGGAGATCCAGGCAACAAGGGTTTTCCCAGAGCCAACATCACCTTGAAGCATCCTGTTCATTGGTAGGGGGAGCATTAAATCTTTTTTTATCTCTTCTAATACAGATGTTTGGTCTTGAGTAAGGGTAAATGGAAATGATTGAATACATCTTTTTTCAAGTTCACTATATGGTACAGGGAGGGAAGTGTCGGTGGTAATGATATTTCTCTTTTTGGTAATCGTCATAAAGAGATAAAATAGTTCACTAAAGCTAAGAGTATGTATCGCGTGTGCAATTTCCTCCTGACTTTTTGGCATGTGGAGAGAAATAATAGCTTGGTGAGTTGTAACTAAACGATACTTTTCGATAATATAGCTTGGTAGTTCATTCTCCAGAGGTTCTATAGTTTCTAAAATATGGGCAATATGTTTACGTATCAGTGATTGATTAAGCCTTCCAGATAAAGGATAGATAGGAAGAAGTTTCCCAAAAGCATCGATGTGAGCAAGATCTTCCTCCTCTTTGAGGGGAATCATCTCAAACTGAGAACTTTGTAGCTCATTAAAATGGTAGGTAAATTGTCCGTATAAGTAAAATTTACTTTTTACTTTAAGAACTTTTTCAAGAAAGTTTCTATTAAAACAGAGTAAAGAGGCTCTTGCATCTCCCTCTCCACTTATATCTTGGATAGTGACTTTAAGAGTTCTTTTACGGTGTGCTCCAAAATAAGAGTGCCTCACTACTTCAACTATAGTATTTGCATAAAAACTATCACTATCGGTAGCTAGTGGTGTGATGCGCGTTCTATCTTCATAATCTCTTGGAACAAGCTGAAGTAACTCTCCATAGGTAGTAACAGAGAGGTTTCTATAGGCTTCTCCTATTTGTTTACCTACCCCTTTAAGAGTTGTTACTCGTGTGTCGAGATTATTTAGAAACAACTTTGCTACTCCTTATATAGGGAGTTTCAATAGAGCCGTGGCACCTATTCTAATGAGCTGCATCATCACAATATAAGTAGCTACACTAAGAGCGAGTGTTGTATATAAAAGTATTCTATCAGATATCTCTTTACCACCAAAAACAAGGCGGTGAACTGTATCGAGTACTTTTGCTAACCATTGATTAAGCAAGCTTATATATTGGATAGAGTTAGGAGTTCGTTTATAGGAGAGTACAAGTCGCACTATTAATAAGATTATGAGGATTCCTAATATAAGAGACCCCAGTGATCTCCACAAAGATTGCAAAATAATTGAAAGCGCAATGCCAACGCTAATTGTTCCTGTGAACGAGTAGACACTCAGTATATTTTGTACAATAGAGATACTCATAAAAGCGAGTAATACAGAGAAATCAAATTGGCCAATTCTCATGAATTTTACTTGTTGAAAAAACTTTATAAAAGGGTCAGTAATTTTCCCAATCATGTCCATGACTCCACCTCTACTAAAAGTTCTAAATGGACTCATCCATGATGTAAATATTCGAATAATTATTAAAAAATTATATATTGATAATAACAAAGATAGCATCCGTGCAACTTCTCTCATTATCTTATTCTCCTTCTTATATAAACCAAATATCATTAATTGCTTGATATTCTTTCATTGCCGCAATAAATTCAGGACTATATGCAACTGCAAAATCTCGTCCAGCTCTCACTACACGCTCAATTTCAACTTTTTTCTTCTCTTCACCATCTCCCTCCTCTGTCTCTAGGGCACTCTCTTTAATGTGAAGTAGCAAGGAGAGGGGTCCTGTATAGGTAATGCATGAGTCCATAATACTATGAAGTTCTTTTGTAGTACATAACTCTTTGGTAAGTGAGATATGCGCCTCTTTAAGGGCTGCTGGGGGGAGAGAGTCTGGTTCTGTTATCGTATCAATACGGAAAGAGAGGTCATTGTTTCTAAGTTCAAATTGCCCAATAAATCCATAAATTGTATCGACTTTTAGTGTATCTTGGTAGTTTTCCCATGTTTGAGGAAGAACAACGGCACTCACCTCTCCATTAAAATCACTCAAATCAAGAAAAGCCATTCTTTTCCCCATTCCCCCCTTTGTAATGTGCTCTTTGATGCTGGTTACCATTGCAACAAGATTTAAGCTTCTAGAGGTTGGTATTTTTTCAGGAGAACGAAGGTTTACTGTGACAGAACGCTTCCATGCCTCTTTATACATATCCATTGGATGGCCAGAGACATAAAACCCGAGAAGTTGTTTTTCTTTATCGAGTTTCTCTAATAGAGTTGAATCTTCAACCTCTTCCATAATGAAAGTCTCCATTGAGGCCTCTTCATCAGCATCAAAAAGAGAAACTTGGCCATAAGCACTGCTCTCTTTCCTTTTTTGAGCATGTTTTATTGCCATCTCAGCATTAGCAAGGAGAGTTGGTCTGTTTACAGATAATTCATCAAAAGATCCAGCTTGAATGAGCGATTCAATGAGACGAGTATTAAGTACTCTCGACTCATTTCGATAGAGGAAGTCGAGGAAAGAGAGATACGGGCCATTCTCATTTCGCTCTTTCAGGATACTCTCTACAGCAGCAGAACCTACATTTTTAATTCCTTGTAATCCATATACTATTGCACCATCTATTACAGTGAACTGCCTCCCCGATTTATTAATAGAGGGGGGAGTGAGAGTAAGTCCTTGTGATTTTGTGTCGGCAAGGTAGAGTGAGAACTTATCGGGGGAGTTCATCTCATTTGTGAGGTTTGCAGCCATAAACTCAGCTGGGTAGTTTGCTTTTAAAAATGCTGTTTGATACGCAATAACAGAATATGCTGCAGCATGAGATTTATTGAACCCATAGCCTGCAAAGGGAAGAAGCATTTCAAAGATATCTTCTGCAATTTGTTTTGAGTACCCCTTCTTTTGTGCACCTTCAATGAAGTTCACTTTCTCCAGAGCCATAACTTCAGCTTTCTTTTTCCCCATCGCTCGTCTTAGCAGATCAGCAGCTCCCATTGAATAGCCTGCAATAATTTGAGCAACTTCCATAACTTGCTCTTGATAGACTATTACCCCATATGTTGTTTTTAGAGGAGGTTCTAAATCTGGGTGGGTATATTCAATAAGATTTTTCCCATTTTTAGAATCAATAAATTTGGGAATATAAGCCATAGGACCTGGACGATATAGGGCATTTAATGCAACAAGGTCTTCAATAGAGTTTGGTTTGGCATCTTTTAAAATCTTTCTCATTCCAGGACTTTCGAACTGAAATACTCCACTACTTTCCCCCTCACACAACATTGCATATGTTTTTTCATCATGCTCATCGATGTTTGCAACAGAGAAGTCAGGATGTTGATGTCGAATCAACTCCTGGGTATGTTGAATTAAAGTGAGAGTTTTTAATCCTAGAAAATCCATTTTAACAAGGCCACACTCTTCAAGCATATCCATTGTGTATTGAGTTGAAACAAGGTTTGTTTTTGGTTCATAGTAGAGAGGGACATAATTTGAAAGGTCACTCTTTCCGATAACAACACCAGCTGCATGAGTTGAAATATGGCGGTTCAATCCTTCTAGCCGTTTTGCTACATCGAATAACTCTGCAAACACGCCCCCCTTTTCGATGAGTTCCCTAATTTCGGGTTTATATTTAATGACACCCTCTACTGTGAGTTTGGGAGGTTTATCGCCCTCTTTTTCAGGTGGTAGGGCATCGGGGACGAGGTTTACTATTCTTGTGGCCTCTGCAAAAGGGATATCAAGTACACGGGCGACATCTTTAAGTACCTGTTTTACTTTTAGTGTTCCAAATGTTGCAATTTGTGCAACTCTACTTGTTCCATATTTTGCAGTCACATAATCAATAACTTCTTGCCGCCTCTCATAACAAAAATCTATATCAAAATCGGGCATTGAAACCCGTTCCGGATTTAAAAAGCGCTCAAAGATGAGATTGTATTTAATGGGATCAATATCTGTGATAGTCATTGCGTATGCAACAAGGGAGCCAGCACCACTACCCCTTCCAGGGCCAACAGGGATATTACGTTGTTTTGCCCAGAATATAAAATCCCATACAATGAGAAAATAACCAGTGAATCCCATGCTGATAATAACATCAAGTTCATAGTTGAGCCGCTGTGTTAATTCAGGAGTTATTTCCTCATATCTCTCTTTTAAACCTTCATTAGCGATATGGCGCATGTAATCACTATCTGAACTAAATCCTTCAGGTATTTCATAGTCAGGAAGCAGTGGACCTGGGAGATCTATTGTCAAATTAGTTTTATTGGCAATTTTTACGCTATTTTCAATTGCTTGGGGAACATGAGAAAAGAGCTCATACATCTCATCTCCACTTTTCAAATAAAATTGATCTGAAACAAATTTCATCCTATCAGGATCATTTTTTTTCTTATTTGTCCCAATACACACCGCAATATCTTGCGCATTAGCGTCAGATTGTTCTATGTAGTGAATATCATTTGTAGCAACAAGGGGAATTCCTGTCTCTTTAGAAAGGGTAATCATGAGAGAGTTAACTTTCTTTTGTTCAGGAATACCATGGTCTTGAAGTTCTAAATAATAGCGATCATCATCGAAAATAGAGTTATAAAAAAGAGCTCGCTCCTTCGCTCCTTCATAATTGTCGTGGTTGAGCAAATAAGGAATTTCTCCACCTAAACAAGCTGATGTACAAATGAGACCTTCGTTATATGTCTTTATAAGCTCATCATCTATTCGCGGTTTATAGTAAAATCCTTTTGTGTAGGAGAGTGAGTTGAGGGTGAGTAAGTTTCTGTATCCTACTTCATTCATAGCAAGCAATATAAGGTGATAATAACGAGAGCCACTCATTGTAACAGATTTGGCAGTATACGACTCTGGATTGACATAAAACTCACATCCAATAATCGGCTTAATTCCATGCTCTTTGCATGCATGATAAAACCGAAGGGCTCCAAACATATTCCCATGGTCAGTTAGAGCGAGGGCGTTCATTCCCAGCTCTTTTGCTTTTTCCATATAGCGGTGTATCGGGGCGGCTCCATCTAGCAATGAAAAATCACTATGGTTGTGTAAATGGACAAATTCTCGCATACAAATGACTCCTTACAATGAGATGCATTGTATCACATTGAAGGGATATTTTTTAGCCCTTGATTGCATAGAGATGAAAAAGTTATCGCTCAGCAAGTCCTTGAGCATTGAGTGCATGAAGGGAGGCCTCTATAGCTCGTTTTACCCTCTCTATCTGGATGGGAGAAATATTCTCCTGTGCTACGAGAAGAAGCTTCTCTGTAACAACTTTTATTACTTTTTCTATTTGTGATAAAGATAATGGGATAATTGATCCATTCATCATCAGAGATAATTCTTCCGGGATCAAAAATAAAGAGAGAGGAAAAACAAGACACATCCTAAATTGGGTGATAACTGACTGATTGTACCAGCACCCTACACTAAGAATTACAGCTTCATGAGCTCTTTTCATTGGGTTTTGTGCTGTAACAAAGTAACTAAATGTCTCTTTTTCAAAAGAGACTCGAATCTTACTTATTACTTCTTGTTTTTTTAATGTAATAAGTCCATTCGTTTTATAGAGGTCTTTTATTGCAACCCATTTACTTGTTGGCCTCGATGCTACAAAGGAGCGTATTTCTACATCAGCATCTAGTGCAGCTAATGCACTACATACAAGTAATCTGTGTTGCTTAATAGAAATGGCTCCTCCAATAGTTATTTGAGAGCGAATAAGAGCTGTCCCTGTTGCCTCTATTGCATCATAGAGCAGTTTTGGTAGAACTTGTTTACCAACACCTAATAGTTGTTGTAGTTGTACCGCAGAGCCAAACTCAAGGTATTTATCATTTCTCGTAATTTGTTGAAATTCGCTAATTCCCCCAAGATAGATAATGTCTGAATGAGATGTATTTCCTGGATAATACCCTTTTTGATGCATCAGATAAGTTCCACCAGCGAAAAAGGTGGGATCTGTTACCCGAGAAATAGCTTGTGCTAATTCATTTAACGATTTCGGCATATGGACAGTTGGAGATCTAATTCCCTCGAACACGTCGTTTCCTCCTATAAGAAGCAGCTGCCTTAAAAATAGAAATCATCTCTTGTGCATCTAAGCATGCACACCTATTTAGCCTCAATTCTTCTACAATAGTCTCTTCATCAAGGCCATGGTGGGAAACATCTTCAGTTTTAACAATCTGCTTTAATAAAGATTCTAAAATTAAGGTCTTTGATGAGAAACAATGGGAGCATGGGTGTAGGTGGGTATCATCATAGGCTCGTTCAATGTCGTGCCAAAAACGAGTTTTTCTAAAACCTTCATAGGTTGTGATTTTTTTCCCTTTAATAAGAAAAGCTGGAACTAAACAAGAGAGTGTCGCCTTATCTTCAATCATAACAATACAGTTACCACAGAAATCTCCATCACAATGGCTATAGTTTTTTCCAGGGGTAATATCTTCATTCAAAATAAGGTTAAGGGGTTTGTTACTATTTACATAAAGAGTTTGAGAAATTTTATCAATAGTACATTCTATTTTCATATATCATCTCCCCAAGCAATATTCTGTTTCGAAGTGAATGGAAGGGTTGTAATTTCTTTCCCTGTTGCACTTGAGAGGGCTGAAACATAACATGCATATACCATGGCGCGTAGTGATTGTGTTGCACTTGATGGAATGTTTGACTGTTCAGAGCTCATCACTTTTATATCTATTATGGGTGGGTCGTTGTTGTAATGTTTTGGAATAAGGTCAAACGTATCAAGTGTTGAGTATATAATGTGTCTGAACTTTGAGCACAGTTGTTCTTTATTCATAATATGGGAGCAAAGAAAGCGTCCATAAACTCTCCTCACAAATGCTGTAAGGGTGATAGTGTTAATCTCTATTTCTAATGTGAGGCAACCCCAGTTTTGGCTGATAAACTTTGTTTCTGGTGTTGCAATAGCACTTTTTGCACTCACTGATGCACTAATAGGAAGTGGCTCTTGAAATCTCTTACCCTTAATATTTGCACACACTTGACGTATCATTTCAATAGAGCGGGCAACATCGAGAGAGAGTACTTCGGGGCCACTGTCGACCATCTTTGAAGTATCTCTTTTGACACTGTGAATGATAGTTGGGTCTACCGAGAGTTCTTCAGCAATCACACTATACCAAAGTTTTTTTGTTTTTTTGCTTGGATAGAAACTTGAGTTTACTGTAATTGCATTATTATCGAGGGTAATTTCAATTTTGCTATCCCGATGCAAAGCACTATCGAGAGAAAATCCACTTATCCCAGCTCCACAAGCAATACCAATACCTCTTGAATAATTTAAGAAGGTAGATAACCGTTGCGATTTTTGACTTTGGAGAGAGTATACTGCGTGGTGCCTTGAGAAATCTGATGCTTCTACAATTTCACTTAAAAGATTTTTTAATTGACTATGATCCATTGTACTAATTACTCTTTCTCTCTCATCATACCTGTTATACTCTTTAATTCTCCAGTTTGCAGGATTCTTTTTCAAGTAAGATGCAATCGCTGATGCGTGTGCCTCTGTTGAAAAAAGGGCAGATGTGTAGCCGAGTGAGCCAAAAAAATGGGAAGGGGTAGTGTGCGATTCAACTATATTAAATGATGCATAGAATGCTTTGATAGGATAAAGGGGGAATAATCCTGCTATCATTTGCTGCACCATCTCGAATGAGAAAAGGGGATATGCTCCTTGGTCAATTTCTACATCAACTTTTTCAGCTATTGGTTTTTGTGCTTCATCTAAGATTGTTTCTCTTGTGATACTATATCTACTTTTATATGTTGGGTAGGTACTATAAAGAATAACTGATTTCATAGTCTTTATAGCAGCGAGAGCTGCTATAGAGCCAAGTATTGATGGAATAATAAGAGTTTCATCATAGGATGAATTATACCCTTCTCCAATAACAACAACACTTTTTTTTGTCCTCCCACATACATTTGCAACACTATCTTGTACATGGAAAGGCCATTGAGTTGGCACTTTTACATACAAGATGCTTCCATCAATCCACGCTTTTGCTTTTATGTATGAATCCTCTTTTGTATGGTAGGGCTCTTCAATATAGGTTTTTTTGAAAGATGTTGTAGTGGGGGTTCTAAGTTTTTCAACATCATTCCAGATATATTCAATGGGTGAGTGGTCTATGAGGATATTTTCGCTACTCGTTGTTGCAACATTTTGGTATTCAATTTCAATATTCTTAGATTTTATGGTAACACTTTCAAGATCAGGACCAAATAGTGCAAGAATAGGTTCTCCCACATACTTTACTGAGTGGGAAGCAAAAAGGGGTAAAGATTCTTTGTATACATTGATAGAAGGACTCCCTATTACACTGCTATCGTCAATGATAATAAATGGTTCATCTTTCTCTATCTTAGAATGCCCTAATATAGATCCAGCTTCCATCGTACTAGGAATGATTATTCCATGCAGGGTATCAATCGTATCAAAACTTCTATTTTTATTTACCATATTCCTAGACACATATCCTTCTTTGCTAAAAATACCATTTTACTCATCCATCCGCAATGGCAAAAATGGGTAAATCAAGTATACTATACTTTATGAAAGAGGAAACTATGGATGAACTTAATCTAATAAAAGAAGAAATGAGAAAAATAAGTGAAAAGCTTCATGAATATCAAAAATATTATTACCAAGATTCAAAAAGTGTTGTGAGTGATAAAGAGTATGATGAACTAAATGATCGCCTTATTACACTAGAGAGTGCGTATCCCCACCTCAAATCCCCCTCATCACCCACACTTCGAGTCGGTAGTGACCTTGCAAGTGAGTTTGAAGAAGTAGAGCACACCACGCGGATGCTCTCTCTTGATAAAGTCTATAGTGGGGAAGGCATTGTTGAGTGGATGAAAAAAAGTAGTCAAAAAGTAGATAAGGAGCTCTCATTTACAATAGAGGAGAAAATAGATGGAGTCTCCCTTGTTCTATATTATCAAGATGGAATTTTAGAGAGAGCCGTTACCCGAGGGAATGGGTTTGTTGGCAATGATGTTACAGCCAATGCAAAAACAATCAATTCAATCCCCCTCTCATTAGCAGAGCCAGTGAGTATTGTAGTTCGAGGAGAAGTCTTTTTAGAAAAAGATGATTTTTTAAAATTAAATAGTACCTTAGAGGTTCCTTTTAGAAATCCAAGAAACTTAGCAAGTGGAACTTTAAGGAGAATTAAAAGTAGTGAAACAGCAAAAGTTCCCCTTAGGATGTATGTATATGATGCATATTTTCCAACTTCTTCCCCCCCATATCCAACTCAAGGAGAAATTCTTACCTATCTTATCTTTTTAGGATTTTCAGTAAATCCAACACTTATGATTCTCTCTTTTGATCATCAAACACATAAAGGGCCTGAGTTTACACAACATGTCAATATTTCACAAATTGATGAACTCCTTATCCACTCTAGTGAAGTGAGGGAGGCTTTAGATCATGAGATTGATGGCCTTGTTATTAAAGTGAATGAATTAGAGATGAGGGAAGCCTTAGGATATACAAACCACCACCCTAAATGGGCTCTTGCTTATAAGTTTGACTCTCCAGGTGGTCAAACGGTTGTTACTTCAATCGATATACAAGTTGGAAGAACTGGGAGAATAACACCTGTTGCGCGAGTTGTTCCAGTTCTTGTTGCAGGCTCTACTATTTCAAATATAACCCTTCATAACCAAGATTATATAGATCTTCTTGAACTTGCCATAGGAGATACTGTTGCAATTAGTAAACGGGGTGATGTAATTCCTGCTATAGAAAAAGTTGTAGAAAAAAATAGCTTTGGAAATAAAACATATACCCTTCCCGATTTCTGTAGTGTGTGTAATACATTGCTCGTGAAACAAGGGGCTCACCTCTTTTGCCCAAACTATGATTGCCCTGACCAAGTTGTTGGAAGGATCTCTTTCTTTGTTGGAAAATCTGGTATGGATATTGAATCATTTGGACCCGAAACTGTTGCAACTTTATACAACACGGGGATGCTAAAAGATATTCCAGATATTTACACATTAGATTACTACGCTCTTATAGGGAGCGCTGGTTTTGGAGAGAAAAAGGTTCAAGCCCTTATTGATGGGGTGAAAAAGAGCAAAGAGCAACCCTTTAACGTTGTTCTTTTAGCTTTAGGTCTCCCTGATATTGGAAAAAAAGGAGTTGAGCTTATTCTCGACTCTGGATGCACTTCAATCGATATCCTCTTAACATATGTATGGGAAGATAATAAAGAGCCTCTTTTAAGGGTAAAAGGACTTGGAGAGAAGACGGTAAGCTCCCTCTTTGCTGCTTTAAAAGATGAACATATGCAACAAGTAATTGCTCGATTAAAGATGAGTGGATTGAAATTTGAAGTAGAAGATGAGAAAAAGGGTGACCTTCCTCAGCTGTTTGCTAATCAGAAGTGGGTTATTACTGGATCTTTTAAAAACTTTATCCCCCGCTCCTTAGCATCTGATGAGTTAGAAAAAAGGGGAGCTGTAGTAACTTCAAGCATCTCAAAATCTACCACATACCTACTAGCTGGAGAAAAGGGGGGCTCTAAAATAGAGAAGGCTCGCTCTCTTGGGATCCCAATCATTTCTGAGGATGAGTTTTTGAAGATGTTAGATGGAGAGGGTGATGGAAAGGATAGCTAAATCTCTAAATGAAACATTGAAAGGAACTATAGTAGAATCTCTATTGAGCAATCTCGGTAAAAGGCTCTATTTTCCATTAGGAATTGTGAGTCAAAGTCAAGCTGCCAAACAAAGGCGATGTAGAATTGATGCAACAGCAGGGGTCGCACTACAAGATGCTAGATATATAACACACCCCCTTTTTGATAGCTGCCCCTCTTTAGTTAGTAGCGATGAGATGGTTGCCTATGCTCCAACAGCTGGAGTTTTAGAGCTAAGAAAAGCGTGGTTAAATCATATTACAGATGAGAATCCAGCTATTATTCAAATGGGTCATTCTCTTCCTGTTGTTACTAGTGGACTCACTCATGCAATAAGTGTAATTGGCCAACTTTTCATAGATAAGGAGAGTGATGTTGTTATCTTTAATCCCTCTTGGGATAATTACCACCTCATATTTGATGTGAAACATCAAGCTCGTATCCACAACTTCTCTCTCTTTAATGAAGAGGGTGGGTTAGATATTGATGGCTGGAAAAAGCAAATTGACCATATAGAAAGTGAAAAAATTGTCTTTTTATTTAATTATCCACATAACCCAACAGGGTATACTCCAAGCGAAAAAGAGATGGAGGAGACGACTTCCTTCTTAATAGACCTTGCGAGGAAGAACAAAAAGATTTTAGCTATTATTGATGATGCTTATTTTGGCCTTTTTCATACTACAACTTGTGCTAAACACTCTCTTTTTTCCTATCTAGCTGATGCGCATGAAAACATACTAGCAGTGAAATGTGATGCAGCAACAAAAGAGTCCCTTGTGTGGGGATTTCGTATTGGGTTTATTACGTATGGAGGAAAAAATCTTCAACAGGTTCACTACGAATCTCTCATTGAAAAAACAAAAGGAGCCATTCGTTCTAGTATTTCGAGTGCTTCAATGGTAAGCCAATCACTTTTGCTTAGGGCTCTTAGATCACCAGATTATTCTACAACAATTCATGCTGTGAAAGATGAGATGAAAAATAGATATGAGACAGCAATGAAGAGTATTGAACGTTACAAAGATGATGATACACTTATCCCTTTTCCTTCTAATAGTGGCTATTTTATCTCATTTTATTGTAAAAAAGATGCACCTACACTTAGGTTAGCCCTCTTAAGAGAGGGTATTGCAGTAGTCTCTTTAGGAGATAATATTATTCGAATTGCTTATTCTGCTATCAACATAGAAGATATTGATGATCTCATTACATCGTTATATTTGGGAGCAAAACGTCTATGAAGATAAAAACAAAAGTCTATGTAGTTAATTCTCAGGGTGAAAAGTTTATGGGAATTGGAGTTTTGTGGTTATTAACTGAAATAAAGAGACAGGGCTCTCTTCGTTCGGCTTCAACAAAACTGGGGATTTCTTACTCAAAAGCATTTTCAATGATTAAAACTTTAGAAAAAGAGTTAGAAGTTCCTGTTATAGATAGAAAAAAAGGGGGTGCAGATCATGCAGGATCCTCATTAACCCCTTTTGGAGAGAAATTTCTCACCCTGTATGATTCATTTCAACGAGAGGCGAAAGAATTGCTCCTCTCCCCATTTCAACGCTTTTCTGATAAAGTGGAAGAGTTAATAGAAGATTTTGGATCAAAGAATTAAAAAAAGGAGTCGTCTTATGGAGACCAATGTTTCGAAGAAAAAGTATGATTTTACCATAAACAATTTAGGAGTACCTACAATCCCCTCTCCCATTCAAATGTCCGTTGTATCAGATGATGGCCTTGCTGATTATGTAAGCGAAAGTCGTCGTATTCTTTTTGGAATAGATGCACATATCAATGAAAAAGGGGAAGAGATTCATGAATATCATGATATGGTAGAAGTTGCAGGTCCTAGAGAGAAGATATATTTTAATCCAGCTCATGTTCATGCAGCAATTGTTACCTGTGGTGGAATATGTCCTGGTCTTAATAATGTGATTCGTGCTGTTGTTCGTTGCTTTTGGTATCGCTATGGGGTAAGAAGAATTTCAGGAATACGTTTTGGGTATAGAGGGCTTCTTGCAGACTCAAAATATCCCCTACTACAATTGAATCCCGATGTTGTTGATGATATCCAAGAGAAAGGGGGGACGATTTTAGGTAGCAGCCGAGGTGGTGGAGACAGAATTGAAGAAATTGTAGATTCATTAGAGAGAAATAATATTAATACTCTTATCACCATTGGGGGAGATGGAACTCTCAGAGGAGCATATGAAATTGGGGAAGAGGTAAAGAAAAGAGGGTTAAAGATATCTATAATTGGTGTCCCTAAAACAATAGATAATGACCTAGCTTTCATCCAAACCTCATTTGGCTTTGATACCGCTGTTGCCCAAGCTGTTCCTTCTGTTCGTGGTGCACACACAGAGGCAAAAGCGTCTATTAATGGAATAGGACTTGTGAAAGTGATGGGTCGAGAGAGTGGGTTTATCGCAGCTAGTACAGCCCTTGCAATGAGTGATGTTAATTTTTGTTTAATACCAGAAAACCCATTTGACTTAGAAGGCCCTAATGGTCTTTTGGAGCATCTTAGAAAACGAATTTTGAGTCGTGAACACGCTGTAATATTAGTTGCAGAAGGTGCTGGACAACATTTAGTAGAGCAAACAGGGGAAAAAGATGCTTCTGGCAACATAAAATTTAGAGATATTGGAGTCTTTTTAAAAGATAGGATAATCGCCTATTTTAAAGAGCAAAATATTCCAATGAGTTTAAAATATATTGATCCCTCTTATATTATAAGGAGTGCTCAAGCAAATCCAAATGATTCAATTTACTGCTCTCGCCTTGGAGCACATGCTGTTCATGCAGCTATGTCAGGAAAGACACAAACATTAATCAGTATGCTGAACAACAAGTTTGTCCACATACCGATAAAGATAGCTGTTTCTGAAAGAAACCATGTGAATCCAGAGGGGTCTCTATGGAGAGATGTTCTTGAAAACACAAGACAACCTGCTTCTATGAAAAATAAAACTACATAAATTTTAGACATATAAGATATGTTAATATGTCGAGCTGTATAATAAATAAGAATATTTTACAGCTCTTCTTTATTCATGTGAAATAAGTATATTAAATAGGTGTTTGTTCGTTCATTCTTGTTAAAATTGAGATTTATGTGAGTGTTCTGAAATTATCTATATAGCAAAAATGGAATAAAGATAAATTTTTACTTAAACAGTAAGAATTTTGCAAATATTGCTTGATTCTTTTATCTTTTATCTGTATGTTACTTGACGAAAGGATTGGTATCTGGGATACAACTTCCGTAGTATCATCTAACCATGTATCAGCCTTTCATAACCTCCTTTTTGTTCCCCTCGGGTTTAACCTCCTTTTCCCCGGGGGGTTTTCTTTGCCCAAAGGAGGAGTTGGCCATTTCTTTGGGGT
>CAYVRR010000023.1:0-29522 GCA_964453215.1 uncultured Spirochaetaceae bacterium
ATTGTTGTTCCTTCATATACATAGCGAGTTCAACGGCATCAACTAAAGTTGTTCCAGGGTGGGCTGCAATGAAGTACGGGATGCAGTACTGCTCTTTTCCTATTTTTCTTGTCTCTGTATAAAAAGAGTCTAAGAATTTTTCATAGAGATGAGACTCTGGCTTTCCCATTGCACTTAGTGCACTTTTAGCAACATGTTCTGGTGCAACTCGTAGTTGGCCACTTACATGGTGTTTTACTAATTTAGATATAAATCGTTTTCGTGTTTCTTCGCCTGCTGTTTCTAAGAGGTAATCATATCTAATGCCAGATCTGATAAAAACTTTCCTCACCCCTTTCACCTGCTCTATTGCTTTAAGTCGATCAAGGTAGAGTTCATGTGAGTCTTGTAATTTAGAACAAGGATTTGGGTAGAGGCAAAATTTATGGGAGCACGGACCTGATGTCTTTTGCTTTTCACATGCAATGTCTTGAAAGTTAGCGGTCGGACCACCAACATCGCTAATGATGCCTTTAAAGTCGCTATGTTTCGCTAATATTTCGGTCTCTCTCTTTAATGAGGCTATTGAACGATTAGAAATAATTCTTCCTTGATGACTTGTGATAGCACAAAAGGAGCATGAGCCAAAGCATCCTCTATTACTTGTTATACTAAATTGAACTTCTTTAAGTGCTGGAACTCCTCCCATAGAATCATACATTGGGTGCCATTTTCTCATGTAGTTTAGTTCTATCACTTCATCAAATTCTTGTTGAGTTAAATTTCTCATAGGGGGATTAACAAGCACTACTTTATCTTCACTATGTTGAAGCAATACTGTGTTATCAAAAGGATTTTCATGAAGCATGATGGTTGCAAATGCTGTAGCATATGCTCTCTTTCCTTTTTCTGTTGGAGTATTGCTTTTTTTATCTCTGTCACTCACCTCTTCAAAGGAGGGGAGAGTGGTATAGGTAACTGAATCTCTTTTCTTTTTATATTCTTCTATCTCTTTAGATTTGATGATAAGGGCAGTTCCTGGAATGTCAGTAATTTCAGTAATTTTTTCACCCTTGTTAAGACGATCTAGTAATGAGATAACTTGTAACTCTCCCATTCCGTAGATCAAGGTATCAGCTTTTGTATCTACTAAAATACTTCTTCTTACAAGGTCATTCCAAAAGTCATAGTGGGCAAATTTTCGTAAAGATCCTTCAATTCCACCAATAATAATTGGAATAGAGGAGATGAAGGCTTGCTTTGCTTTAGAGACATAAGGGATGAGGGCTCTGTCAGGTCTCTTTCCACCCTCTCCATGAGGGGAGTATGGATCGTCATTTCTTCTCTTATTATTTGCAGTATAGCGAAGAACCATTGAATCGATATTCCCACTACTTATCATCACACAAAGACGAGGGGTTCCCATGATAGTAAAATCATTAATTTTTGTAATGTCTGGTTGGCTAATGATGCCTACTTTATATCCATGTGATTCCATCAAGCGAGAAAGGAGTGCTGCCCCAAATGAGGGATGATCGACATAGGCATCTCCACTAATGAATAGGACATCTAACTGATCCCACCCCCTCATTTCCATCTCTTTTCTATTTGTTGGAAGAAATGAGTTTTTTTCTAGTGGTTGATTCACTTTTTGTTTCATAATTATCCATCATAGCAGAAATAAAAGAAAAGTTTCTATCTTTATCATTATGTAAGTCCTAAAATAGTATCAAATTATTTTGTGTGGAAAAAAAATAATATGAAATTTTTTAACTAATATTGTAAAAATGTATTATAATTGAAAAGATAGGACAAATATTGTATGATTTTTGCTAATACTGTACAATGAAAAGGATACTCAATGACTCAAACAGAATATGAAGACAAAATATGTATCATTTTAAATCCACATGCTGATAAAGGAAGAGCTCTTGCAAAAAGAGCTCAAATTGAGTCATCTTGTAAAAAATATAATCTTTCTTATGAAATAAAACTTACATTAGGACCCCTTGATGCAATTCGCATCGCTAAGGAGGCGGTTCTTTCTGGGTATAAAACAATTGTTTCTGCAGGGGGAGATGGAACAGCGAATGAAGTTGTAGATGGGTTAATAAGGGGAGTAAGAGAGAAAAAGCTCTCATTTGCTTCTTCTCCAGTATTTGGAATTATCCCCATTGGAAGAGGAAATGACTTCTCCTATACAGCAAAGATCCCGTTTAACATAGAAAAAGCTGTTGAACTTATTAGCCAACAAGAATGGAGTAGTACTGATTATGGTGAGTTAGTTGGAGGGAGATTTGATGAAGGACGTTGTTTTTTAAATGGTGTCGGAATTGGATTTGAGCCTTTAGTAAATTTTGTTGCTTCAGATTTTAAAAAAGTTCATGGAATGGCAAGTTATTTATTAGGATTTTTAAAAGTAATGTTACATTATCCTAAGCCAACTAAGATTTTTATTACAGTTGATGATGAAGAGTTTGTATTAAAAACACAGCAGTTGAGTGTGTGTAATGGGAGAAGAATGGGGTCAATGTTTATTATGGGGCCAAGAGCGAGTATCGATGACGGAGTCTTAGATATGGTGTATGCTAACAAACCCCTTCGGGGTGGGCAAATTTTATTGCTCGCTTTACGCTTTTTTAAGGGGACCCAGTTAAAAACTCCCCATTTTTCTATGAAAAGAGGGAAAAAGGTGACACTTAGGGCATTAGAACCCACTTTAGTGTGTCACGCAGATGGTGAAGAAGTCTCTAGGGGATGTGAGTCAGTAGATATCAAACTCTTTCCTGGAGAATTAAAATGTATAAGAAATGTTTAGTCATTATTTGACTATTGCAACAAGACATAGTACTCTATAAGATGTGCGCTTTTAGTGTATAGGTTTGATAAGTAGGAGTTTCCTTTGATTAAAGATATTGTACCCGCAGTACATTTTTATGACCAAGATTTTGTAGACATGTATGACCGTACATGGGTATGGGTAGATGAGTACTGGAAGGCTGGAACGAAAGAGAATTCCATCGATGGAGGATATCTTAGTTTTCCAGACCAGAAAACTCTCAATCAAGCCCATGCGAGTATGTCGGCATTATTTCTTGTGTATAGTAACCAAACCTATTCTCCTTTCCCGTTAATTGACTTTTTTTATTCTAAACAAGAAGAATCTGGTGCTATTCGGAGTGATTATTCAATTGAAACAGGAGAGCCTGTTTTTTCTGAAGATAATCCAGAGGGGTATAGTCCTCCCATGTTTGCCTATGTGGAGTTTGGTTTTTATCACAAAGTGGGGAATAAAAAGCGATTAAAAGAAGTCGTTCCCATTTTGGAAAAGCAATTTGAATGGTTTAAAGATACATGTTTGAGAGAAAATGGACTTTATTCAGTGCCGCAAAGTGCATGTCTAAGTGGTAATATTAATCGTGATACCATGTTCTACCCTGTAGATTTTAATGCTCAACTTGCTGTAAATGCTCTATATTTATCAGCTATTGGTGATATCTTAAATGATAAAGAGTTGAGTTTTCGCTATAAAAGACTCTATTTTTCTCTTAAAACTCGCATCAATTCAATGATGTGGGATGCTGATGACTCTTTCTATTATGATTTAGATGTGAAAGAGCAGAGAATTAAGAAGAAGATGATTGGTGCATATTGGACACTATTAGCTGAAATTCCTAATGAAGAGAAAGCTGATGGGTTTATTGGCCAACTTAGTGACCCCAATGAGTTTGGAACAGACAATCCATTTCCTACTATCCCTGTAAGTGATAAAGATTTTTCATCACAAGGGGATGGGTATAATGGGGGAGTTGTCCCTTTTAACACCTATATGGTGGTAAAAGGATTAGAAGTCTACAAGATGTTTGAATTTGGTCGTGAAGTAGCTATTAGACATCTCTATTTCATCCTTGATACCCTTCATCCAGATGGAGAAGAGACTGGGGATGTGTGGGAAGCCTATTTGCCACTAAAAGAAGGGCCAAGTACGTGTAAGGGTGAAGAGAACTTCCCAATAAGAAGATTATTACCGATGGTAGGTCTTATTACCATTACTTTAATGATTGAAGATGTGATAGGGCTTGAGATCTCCTTACCAAGAAAAACAGTCGATTGGACAATGACTACCCTTGAAGTGATGGGAATAGAAGGGCTTAGCCTTAAACGAAATATGATTACAATTTTGAGTAACAAACAACCTCGTGGATGGGAAATTCGTCTTGAATCTGAGAAGCTCTACTACTTTACAATTGAAATCATGGATGAGAAAAAGAAGAAAACATTACCTATTCCATCTGGTAAATGCTCTATGCTCATTGATAAACTCTAAGTGAGGAGATATTGTGGCTTGGTTAGGTAAAATAATCGGGGGAACAATGGGATTGTTCCTCGGTGGTCCTTTAGGGTTAATTGCAGGCGTTGCTTTTGGTAATTTATTCGATTCGGCTGGTCGTACAAGAGATGAAAGATTTACAGCATCCCCAATTGATCAAACTCAAATGGTCTTCTTTGTTGGTGCTTTCTCAATGCTTGCAAAAATGGTCACCTCTGATGGATCGATGGTAGCCCAAGAGAGAGCTAAGGTAGAAGAGTTCATTAGTAAAGATTTACGTCTTTTTGGTCAAGAAAGGCAAGCAGCTATTAATGTGTTTAATGCAGCTCTCACCAGCCATGGTACTTTTGATGAGTTTGCGCTCCAGTTTTACCAAAACTTTGCATCTGAAAGATCGATTCTTGAATTACTCATGGATGTCCTTGTGAGAGTTGCTGCAGCAGATGGGACAATTAGTTCCCCTGAAATGGCACTTCTCAATAGCGCTGCCAAAATATTTAGAATTCCTCAATCATTACTTGCATCAATTATTAATCGCTATTCACAAGGGATTGCATCCCCAAGTAAAGCCTATTCTGTATTACAACTCACACCTAATGCAACAGATGAAGAGGTTAAGAAATCATATAGAAAACTTAGCATTGAATTTCACCCAGATACCATTGCTTCTAAAGGACTGCCTGAAGAGTTTACTCGGTTTGCAACAGAGAAGTTTAGAGCAATACAAGATGCATATGAATCGATCAAAAAAGAGAGAGGGATGAAGTAGTATTTACTTATATTACAAAATTATTTCTGTTCTAATTTGTATAAAAGCGATCAATCATTACTTTCTCACTATACGCATATGTTGTGTTATGATTAATATAACAACTCATGGCATAAGATTTGTGTTTCCAGGAGTTTTGTTCTCTTTTTTTATATATATTGACAAAAAGAGAAGATAAAGATACATTGTGATGACATAAGATGTGTTGCTCCTTCACTTTTTCCGGCAATGTTTCTTGTGTAAAGGGTTAAAGATATATATATTGGCTTCTTTTTATATCCTGACAGAGCTGCATCTTATGATAATCTTATAGGATTCTTACACTTTCTAGATATGAACAACTAATTTTCTTTTATCTTTCTCCTAGAGGGTAAGAGTATATTTTCTTATAGTAATAGCCTTGTAAGACTTTATATCTTTTTATTACAGCGTAAATAATAGGGAAAGAAGGGCAGTATGCACTCAAAAATAGTAATAATTGCAACAATCATGATTTCCATGCTCTCTGTGATACAAGCAAATAGGTTACTATTTGAGACAAGTAGTGGAACTTTAACTAATTTTGATTTAGATGAAGGAAATACAAGTAAAAATCCTATAGTCACTCCAGGGAATATTTCTACCTATGGGGGGAGTGCCGAGTACTGGTCTCGTGCTGGTTTTGTTGGTCGCCTTGTGTATGAAGGGGAGCCTAATACTATTAGTGTAACTAATATTGGACCAACTGCAACGGGAGAAAACGCTTCTTTTAATAGATTTTATTATACAAGAGTGCAATACTATGATGGGAATTCTGATCCAAGTGTTTGGAGAGAAGTATTTTTTGTAGCGAGGGTAAAAGCTCGAAAGCATGATCCTGGTATCTATACCGGGCATAATTCTAATAACAATTTTATCATTGATAATCCAGGAGATACTTTTACTGTTCCAGGCGCAGGAGCTGAATCTGCAAACCCTGGGGAATTAGCCTATAACGGTAATGGTGATAGTGGTATGTATAATGTTGCAGATGGTTTTACTTTTAAGTATCCATATCGCTATGTTTGGGTTGATTTTACCGCTATTAGAACAAGTCGGACAAGAAATTTATCTGGTGGAGAAAATAAGGGCTACTATGAATCAATTATAAGGCTCGATGGAGTTGGGGTTCAGCAAGTCCTTTCTTTAGAAGGATTTTTTGCTCCATATAGTTATGATATAGGGCCAGATGCCTTCTCTTTTGCAATTGAGAGACTTGCTCCTGAAATCATTCCTTATGAAATCCTCAAAACGCACACTACCTACACCAATAGTTATTTAGTTGGTCATGTCAGGTTTCATTTTACTGATAAAACAAAGCCAGTGAAGAACACTGGAACTGTAAGTTTTTCTGCTGATAGTAATGGGTTAAGTACCGATTTCCGTTTTACTTCCACTGCCTCAGGAACAGCAGTTTCATTTCCTTATACCGTTGTATTTGATCCTGTTATCTGCGGAAATAAGACGAGTCCTAGTACAGTTACTTCAAGTAATAATAGTTTTACCACTAAATATGGGAGAGTGGACTCAGTTATTGATACTCAATATAGCAACGAGATTGCTTTAACAGGGGATGTTCGTATTTTCTTACCAGGTGGTGGCACGACCACAACATACCCACCAGCACAATATAGTTCAACTATGTATGCATTTGTTATAATCAATTAACTGTTCATACATATCCACTGTTAATGCCCCTTTAATCTTATGACATTACTATGTGATTTATTTTATAAAACCTTTGAAAATACGAACTAATTGACTATTAATAGTAATAAATATATATTATTGATGACATAAGGTGTATTATTTTTTACAAGCACATGATAATGTGAGGGGGATATGAATAAGAATTTAAAGATACTATTAGCTGTAATTATAGTTTTTGCTCTCATTTCCCCTCTGTTTGCAAATAGGTTGATGTATGAAACAAGCACAGGGACAGTGTATGATTTTGATATTGATGTCCCAAGTGATAATGAAAGGAATCCTATTGTTGCACCGGGAGATATTGCTTCTTATGGTGGAACTGCTGAATATTTTGATTATGATGGGTTTGTTGGACGCCTGTTATACGAAGGAGAACCTGGAACAATTGCTGTTTCGAGTGTAGGAGCTGTTGCTACTGGAACACCAAGTCCTAGAAGATTCTATTATACTGGAATTGAGAGTGGGGGAGCTGTTCCTGGTATTTGGAGAGAAGTCTTTTTTGTTGCCCGTGTGAAAGCAAGAAGGCATGACAATACGTTGTATAACCACAATAATGATAAGAATTTTGTAATTGAAAAGCCTGGAGATACTTTTACTGTCCCAGGAGCTGGACCAGAACTTGCCAACCCTGGAGAAATAGCATTTAACATTGTGGGAAATCAAGGCACTTACAACATAGCCACTGGGTACATCTATAAGTATCAATATAAACATGTGTGGATAGATTTCACGGTGATAAGAACGAGTAATGATAGAGGATTTTCTTGGTGGGAGAAGTTCTTTTTTAGTAAGACAGAAAGAAAGTATTATCAATTACAATTAAAACTTTCTGGTATTTCTGGAGTCGATCAACTACTCTCACTAGAAGCACGATATAATCCTCGATCAAATGATTTTGACCCAGGCTCTTTTGTTGTCTCCCTAGAGCGTACAGCCCCCGATCTAATTCCTTTCCAAGATCTTATTACTAAGAACTCTCTTAATAACACGTATAAAGTTGGAACTATTCGACTTAATGCCAATGATAGAAGTAGTGGTAGTCAAACTCCGTTTAGCGTAGGTTTTTATGCAGATGCGGCTGCTTCTTCTTTAAACTTTAATTTTTCTCGCGTTGGGGGAACAGGCCCTTCCATCCCCTACCATGTTGCTTTTAACCCCATTATATCTGGAAATACTACTACAATAACGAAAGTTACTTCTGCAAATAATAGTTTTGAAACAAGAGGGAATGTAACAGTTGCTCCAATTATTGGAGGCCCCTCTTACACTGAGCATGTTCTTTTAGGTGATATTCACATATATGTAGATACGGGGCTTACATATTCAACGTATCCCATTTCTACCTATAGCTCTACAATCTATGCAATAGTTTCAACTAATTAATCGTTATAAGAGACTCTTGATCGTAGTGCCCTTGATAAGGTGATTTTATCAGCATACTCAAGGTCTCCTCCTATGGGGAGCCCTGAAGCTATTCTTGTAATACGAATATCTCGCTCTTTTAATAGATGCCTTAGATACATTGCTGTAGTATCTCCCTCTTCTGTTGGGTTTGTTGCAATGATAATTTCTTTAAAAGAGCCTTCTATTATTCGTTTCATGAGTTTAGTAAAATCAAGATCATGTGGCCCTATTCCATCTAAAGGGGAGAGAGCTCCTCCAAGGACGTGGAACAATCCGTTGTACGCTCCTGAGTTTCCAATTGTTAATACATCTTGGGGTTGTTCAACAACACACATTAAAGATGTATCTCTATGTGGATCACTACACACTTCACATGGGTCACTTTCACTAAAGCTATTGCAAATAGAGCAAGGAGAGATGACTTCTTGGATTGTTTCAATTGCATGAGCGAGTTGCTTATTATATTCATTATCGCTTTGAATAAGGTAATAGGCTAATCGAGAGGCACTTTTTTGTCCAATTCCAGGAAGTCTCGAGAGGTGTTTTATCAACAATTCAAGTGTTTTCATTTTCTTCGTTTATACCTTAAATCCAGATGGTAGATTCATATTTCCTAATAATCCTGCACCCTCTTTCTTTATAGCTTCTTGAACTTGATCTACTGCTGCATTAAAAGCTGAAGCTATAAGGACTTCAAGTGTCTTAGGGTCTTGGGGATCTATTATATCTTTATCTATTGAGATGTTCTGCACTTCCATTTTACCATTTATGGTGACTTCTACCATGCCACCACCACTTGTTCCAGTGCATCGTATTACTGTGAGCTTGCTTTGTAATTCTTGCTGAGCTTTTTGCATTAATTGTGCATTTTTTAATAATTCAAATGGGTTCATATCTATTTTTCCTTACGTTGTTACTATTTCGCCACGAAACATAGAGACAATTTTTTGGATAACTTCATCGCCTTCTATTTTCGTTTGTTCTTCTTCTTTAACTTCTAATTCAAATTGCATCGTACCACTAAAACCACAGTAGTGTAGAAAGATCTCTTTTAACCGAGCTGAATGCTCTTTTGCTTGATTTACAACATAGACAGAAGAGAACATGATGATAAGGTGTTCCCTTTTATAATCAATTCCAACTACTTGGTGTAAAAGCATCCCAACAGCATCGCGCTGCTCTGCTAATTGTTGACTCATCTCTCTAATAATTTTTAGTGTAATCTCTTTTTCTTCTCCTCTCATCTGTTTTGCAACAGGTAAAGGAGTTCTCTTTTCTTCAACTTTTACAGGGTTGTTTTCTCCTTGGAAAGTAGAGTTATCAGAAATACTTTTTTTAATAGGTTCAGCTTTTTTTAGAGTCCCTATTGATTTATTTTCTGTTAGAGATAATTTAAGGTCTTTTAGGTGCTTCACAAGGCGTGAAGAAGAGACCATCTGTTTAAGTGTGATGAGTCTACTTACAGCAAGTTCTAATTCAAAGCGGGGGCTTAAAGAGTAACGAACATCTTTGTAGAGTTGTAGGAACATATGAAGAGCTGCTTCAAGTTGTTCTTCGTTATAGGTATCAATAACAACTTGATTGATTGAAGAAAGCTGCATTCCTAAAATTGATTCTTGTAGGATATTCCTTTTTATGAGCAATAGCACTCTTATATACGAGGTAATATCTTTAATGCATTGTTCAACTGATACTCCGCTGGTGAGAATTTCATCTAACAAAAGCATTGCTTGTTTTGAATCTTCTTGTGCAATGTAACTCATTAATGTATTAATAGAATCAACCCCTGTGATTCCTAATTTCTGCAGGATAGAAGAGAGGGTAATATGGCCATCACTAAAACTAAGGACTTGGTCAAACAGGGTATATGCATCTCTCATCGACCCAGTTGATTCTTTAGCGATCCAAAAGAGAGCCTCATCTTCTGCTTTTACACCAATGTCATCAGCGTTTGCCTTAAGGACCTTTTTTATCGTTTCTAATGGGATAAGTTGGAAGTGAAATTGTTGGCATCTACTTCGAATAGTTGCAGGAACTTTATGTGTTTCTGTTGTTGCAAAGATAAAAAGGACATAAGAGGGGGGCTCTTCAATAGTTTTTAAGAGGGCATTAAATGCACTTGTGCTAAGCATATGAACTTCATCGATGATGTAGATTTTATAACGACTGCTTTGAGGGGGAAAGAGTACTTCATCTTTGATGATTCTTACATCATTTACAGAGGTATTACTCGCTCCATCAATTTCTATAACATCTGTTGAATTCCCTGTAGTGATCTCCTTGCAAGAGGAGCATACTCCACAAGGGTATGGGGTGGGGCCTTGTTCACAATTAAGAGCTTTAGCAAGAATTCTAGCAGAGGAGGTTTTACCAACACCACGAGGGCCACTAAATAGGTATGCGTGAGCGACTCGTCCCTGTTCAATAGAATTTTTTATGGTAGAGACAACAAAATCTTGTCCAACAAGGGTGTCAAATACTTGAGGGCGTTTTTTTGTTGCTGTTACTTCATATGCCATTATTGTTTTTCTCCCTAGGATCTATGCATAGTATCATACACTCTTCACGGAGAAAAGAAAAACCCCCTTGGGCGAGATACATAACCTGCATCTCATTATTTGTTCACTTGCCGCTGCTACCTTCCGGTCCTGACGGGGTTGGGTGAAAAACAATAGCACAGAATCTATCATCGGCACCAAGGGGGAAAACGGAGAGAGAGGGATTCGAACCCTCGGAGCCCGGTTAGAGCTCGCACCCCTTCCAAGGGTGTACCTTCGACCACTCGGACATCTCTCCAAAGATGTATATTTTTGAAAGAGCGGAGAGAGAGGGATTCGAACCCTCGGTACCACAAAGTGATACAACGGATTTCGAATCCGCCTCCTTCGACCTCTCGGACATCTCTCCAGGCGTATAACGCTGATAATGTAGCCAAGAGGATTCGAACCTCCGACCTCCAGATCCGCAATCTGATGCTCTATCCAGCTGAGCTATGGCTACAAAATACACATTCTATTTTCAAAAAAACAAAAAAAACGGAGAGGGGGGGATTCGAACCCCCGGTACCGTTACCAGTACAACTCCTTAGCAGGGAGCCCGATTCGACCGCTCTCGCACCTCTCCAAGGAAAAAATCTTAACTTACAAAAACAAAAAATCAAAAAAAATTCGGAGAGAGAGGGATTCGAACCCCCGGAAACTTACGCCTCAACGGTTTTCAAGACCGCCTCCTTCGACCGCTCGGACATCTCTCCAATTCAGAGTTCCAACTATAGTGAAAATAGCTACTCTTTGTCAAGTAAATGGGCGATACTAGATGGTTTGAACCCCATTTTTTATCCAAATAAGAGTATCTTACCATGAAGGAGCTCACAGTTGTATCATTTTATACTGTAAAGAACTTTATCTTATTATAAGGTGCCCTTGACAGGATGTGCCAAGGTCATGATGATAGTGAGGTGGAGAAGATATGGCTAAACCGAAAATGCAAAAGTTACGAGCTTTCAAAATGGCTCAACAAGCTATTGAGCGAGCAAAAGAAATAATTGACCTTTTTGGTCCTCGTCTGACTGGAAACGAATCTACAAAGAGAGCAGCAGAGCATCTTTATGATGCCTTTGAGCCATATTGTGATAGTGTCCATAAAGAAAAATTTGACCTGCATCCAGAGGCATTTCTCGCATGGATTAAAATCATGGTAATACTGTATCCTATTGGTTTATTATTGATGTTTCTCTCTCAACCTATTTTTGCTCTATTACTCCTTTCAGTTGGTATAGTTGTAATGGTGAGGGAGTTTTTATTTTATCATGAGATGATAGATCGCTTCTTTCCTAAAAAGGAGGGGCATAATATCTACGGAGTAATTGAGCCACAAGGAGAAGTAGAGCAAACTGTTGTCTACAGTGGGCACCATGATAGTGCTAAAGTCTTTACCTTCTTTACTGACAGCCAACACTCGTACGTGATTAAGGTGCTCATCGCGTTAGGGAGTTATCTTGCACTCACACTTCTCTCTTTTATTGATGTTGTGAGGCAATTAATTGAAAGAACCCTCTTTGCCATTACATTCCCTTCAATAGGAATTCTCATTCCCCTTATCCTTCTCACCGGGGCAACATACTTTGTCTACAAATTGTGGTTCTTTACGAGTGATGAAGTTTCACCAGGAGCTGGAGATAATCTCATAGCTTCAACCATTGGCTTAGAATTAGCTTCCTATTTCCATAATCAAAAGATGGATGGGAATCCCCTTAAACAAACACGCATTATCTTTGCAAGTTTTGATGGAGAAGAAGCGGGTCTTAGGGGGAGTAAGAATTTTTTCCAAACACATAAAGAGAATTCAATATTAACAAAGGATACCTACAATTTTAATGTAGATTGCCTGTTTGATCATGAACATATTAACTTTCTCACAACCGATATTAATGGAAGTGTTGCTTTATCTCAAAAAATGGCAACTGAGTGTGTGGAAATCGCCCTTTCAATGGGATATGAAACAAGAAGTAAGAAAATTGCCTTTTTAACAGGGGGCACTGATGCTGCTGAAGCTGCAAAGGCTGGCTTTGAAGCAACCACACTTCTTGCAATGCCGTGGGCTACAGACGGCCCAAGTAGCGTGTATCACACACCTCAGGATACAATTGAGGCAATAGATGAAAAGGCTGTTGAGCAAACCATTTCTATTGCTATTAAGTTTATTGAACACCTCGATAAAAAAGAAGTTTCTATAGAGAACTCCTAACCATTTGTGTAGGTAACAAAGGTTATATTCCCTTGAGTGAGCTGTATGAGTTCTTGTTGTATCTCATCTGTATAGATTGATTCATGTGTGAAGCGTATTGTAATTTCTGTAAGGAAGTCAGTTTCAATTCCTTTTTGATAGGGAGTAAGATACTTTAGTACTTTATCATATGAGTGGTAGGAAATTGTAAATTCTATGGTGCTTGTTTCAATTAATTCATCACTTTTTATTGATTGAGTCACCTTTTGTGCAGCTTCTGTATACGCTTTTACCAATCCTCCTGTTCCAAGGAGAGTTCCTCCAAAATAGCGAATTACACACACGAGGATGTTCGTAAGGTTACTTCCCTTTACTACTTCAAATACAGGTCTCCCTGCTGTATTTTTAGGCTCTTTGTCATCTGAGTAACTTACCATATCACCACTTTTACCAACTATAGCTGCATGGACCACATGGTTCGCTCCACTGTGTTCTTTTCGTAAGGTTGAAATAATCCCTTTCACTTCATCGAGGGAGTCTATGTACTGACCAATTCCAATAAATCGGGATTTTTTTACTTCTGTTTCTGCTATATAGGTCTCTAATGGATATCTCATAGGTACAAATGAGTGTAACACATCTCTTTCTTTCTCTGTAGTAGAGAAAGAAGGAGATTGTTATTTTGTCTTATCACATTAACATAATTAATCTATGTAGATTTAGCTTATGGCAACTTCTAAGCCAATAGTTATCATATCGGTAAGAGATTGTTCTCTCATTTGAGAGCTCATAGCTTCATCAGTAAATGGTAAATCACTCACTGTGAGTAAACACATCGCATCTACGTGAGCAATTTGAGCATTCAAAAAGAGGGAAGCTGCTTCCATCTCTACAGCTAGGAGGCCAACATCCTTCCACGGAAGAAGGCTCTTTACTCCATGGAGTGTATAGAAGAGGTCACTTGAAAGAATGGGCCCCATATGGAGAGTTTTATCCATTTTTTTCGCTATTTCATATGTTTTTTGTAAAAGAGTAAAAGAAGAAGAGGGGGCCGGGTATCCAGGAAGTTCTAATTGAGCTTTATAATCTGTATCGTAGGATGCAGATGTTGCTCCAATAAGATCTCCTAAATGAATAGTATCTTGTAGGGCTCCAGCTGAACCAATTCGAATCAATCGTTTCACCCCATAAGCATGAATAAGTTCATATGAGTAGATTCCCATAGAAGGACCACCCATACCGGTGCCTTGTACAGAAATCTTTTCTCCTTTATACATCCCCGTATAGCCAAGAATTCCCCTTACCTGTGTATATTGATGCACATCAGTTAAATAATTCTCTGCAATGAATTTTGCACGTAAGGGATCGCCTGGTAGTAATATAGTTTGGGCAATCTCCCCCTTTTTTGCACTTATGTGAACAGTTGGTGTTTTCATATCATGAGCTCCTTTTCATCATCATACTATAGATAATACCCTCAATATGCAATTTGATTTTAAGTTGTTTATTGAGTTAAAACTGTGGCATACTTATAGAGATAAAAGAGAAGAATGGAGATGAGTGTAATGAGTGAAAAAATTATCCTTGATGTTGATACTGGCCATGATGATATGGTAGCGATTGTGATGGCTTCTGGTTTAAAAGAGATAGAAGTGATGGGTATTGTAGCAGTTGCAGGAAACCAGATACTAGAGAAGACCCTATTAAATACACTTAAAGTATGTGATTTAATTGGCCAACAAGCTCCTGTCTATAAAGGGATGGATAGGCCAATATTGAGAGAGCGAGTTGCAGCTGGAGATATCCATGGAGAGAGTGGGTTAGATGGTCCAGTCTTTCCCCCTTTAAAGAAGATGGTGGAAAAAACTGGTGGTGTTGAATTTATTATTGCTACTGTATTAGCTCATCCTCATGAAATTACATTAGTCCCAACAGGACCTTTAACAAATATTGCAATGGCTTTCTTACTTGAACCAAGACTTCCAAAGCTTGTAAAAAATGTGGTGTGTATGGGGGGCTCATTAGGGAAAGGGAATAGAACCCCTTATGCTGAGTTTAATTTCTATGCTGACCCAGAAGCTGCCTCTATTGTACTCACAAGTGGCGCACCACTTGTGATGATGCCCTTAGATGTTACCTTACAGGTATTGTTAGATGAAGAGAAGAAAAACCATTATGAGCAACTCTCTTCTCTCACAGCGAATATGTTTAATGATTCGATGAGTCATTATATACATGCGTGTCGCCGTCATGGAAGTGAATTCCCTGCTATGCACGACCCTTGTTGTATAGCATATGTGGTAGATCCGTCAATTTTTGAAGTAGAGAAGCATTCAATCAGAGTTGAACTTGTTGATAAAGAGAAATATGGGAAAACAACATCTATTCCTGTAATAGAAGAAAAGAGTGTGCTTGTTGGAATGAAAGCAGATACCTCTAAATTCTGGCCATTATTAGATAGAGCATTTGCTAACCTACCATAACATTAGGTGTAATAGGTTACTATCTTTTCTAGTGGCTCTCGTATCTTCTCTCTCACCTCTTCATCGGGGTAGCCAAAGGGAATAACGAGAGCTACTTGCCAATTATCTGTATCAATGCCCAGTATGTTGGCAACTTTATCTTCATCAAATCCTTCAATAGCACAACTTTGAATGCCCATCGTAACAGCAATATTCATCATGTTAGCAGCTGCGATATAGCATTGACTTTTAGACCATGAATTGACTCGATCCATCTCTTTGAGAAATGTATGGTATCCTATATAATCTGCAATAAACTCTTCTAAAGTTCCTGGAAACCTCTCTCCCCTTTGCTTTACAAAGTCCCCATATGGTTCATATGATGCTTTTGTGAGTGCAGTAATTACTATCGAAACAGGAGCTGTGAGTACAGATTCTTGATCAAAGCAGGCTGCTGTAAGTTTTTCTCTCAGTTGAGTATGTAGTACAACATGAAAAGCCCATCCTTCTAACCCAAAAGAGGTGGGGCTTAAGCGTCCGCCTTCTAAAATTGCCTCAATAGATTCTTTTGAAAGGGGCTCATCTTTATATTTTTTACATGCAAATCTTCTATTCATCATCTCTAAAAAGTGGTCTTTGTTCATTTTTTCTCCATTGATCATTATGTAGTTGCTGTGTGAAGTGCGAGATGTATCATAGGCTCTAAAGCGCTCATTCTTCTTTCGTCCTCTAGACCCTCTCCTGTCACACAGCTATCTGTCATGGTAAGGATAGAGAGAGCTTTTTTCTTACTGTACGCTGAAGTGCAATAGAGTGCATGTGTTTCCATATCTTGCACAAGTGCTCCCATCCGTGCCCATCTTTTCCAACTCTGATCACCCAGGGCATTGTAGGATGAAAAGATATCACTTGAGAAGACCATACCAGCATGAAACGGGGTGTGAAGAGAGTGGGCACAATCAACTGCTTTTTGAAAGAGCGAATAATCAACACAAGGGGAGTATGTTCCTAGTAAGTTATATTGATGAGCAAAGTTGCTATCGGTACTTGCGCAAAGCGCAAGCACTATATCTCCTACATCTATATTCTCTTGCAGTCCTCCACTTGTTCCAATGCGGATGATTGAATCAACTTCGTAATGACTAAAAAGTTCATAGCTATAAATCCCCATTGAGGGGCCACCCATTCCACTAGCCATTACAGTTACTTTTTTACCTTTAAAGAAGCCAGTAAATCCCATCATTCCTCTCACTCGAGTAATTTCTTTTGCACCTTCGAGAAAAGAGTGTGCTACCCAATGTGCTCGCTTGGGGTCTCCAGGTAGGAGTACTGTTTTGGCAATACTCCCTTTTGGAGCGCTATTGTGTGGTGTCATCAAGAAGCTCCTTTTAGATATGGTTTTCCATTAGCTCGAGGCGCGTAGTTTTTACCACTAAAGACAACAAGTGCAATGAGGGTAATAACGTATGGAAGGATATTAAATACTTCAGAAGGTAATACACGAAGAGATGGGAAGTTGTTTGCAATAATTGCAAATGCTTGTGCTGTTCCAAAAAGGAAAGCTGCAAAGGTTACTCCCACAGGGCGCCATCTGCCAAAAGAGACAGCGGCGAGAGCAATAAATCCTCTTCCGTTAATAGTGTTAGATGTGTATTGAATAGTTTGAGTTAAGACAATGCACCCTCCAGCGAGTCCTGCAAGGAGGCCACTTGTGAGAACTGCGATGTATCGGATTCTTTTTACGTTAATTCCAACACTATCTGCAGCATGAGGATGTTCTCCGCATGCCCTTAGGTGCATTCCAAATGGAAGTTTGTAGAGGACAAACCATGCAATAAGAACCACAGCTATTGCAATGTAGGCAGTAGGGTAAATACCTAATCTATCTGTTTGCATTCCCATTCTAAACTCTCTTGTTCTGTCGGCATTAAATAATATTTGTGCAACAAATATGGTAGCACCATCTGCTAATAGGTTAATACCTGTTCCACTGATAGTTTGATCTGCATTCAAATTGATTGCAGCTGCTGCATGGATGAGGGAAAAGAGTGCTCCAATAGAGGCTCCAATTGCAAGGGATAACCAAATAGAGGGAGTTCCCATCCCAGCACTTTCCATTAACACGTGAGCAGATGCTGCTGCACATGCACCAACTCCCATTAATCCTTCGAGAGCAATATTTACTACCCCTGATTTTTCACTAATCATCCCACCCACAGCTGTGATGAGAATAGGGGAGACAATCATTAAGATGGAGGGAATCATACTTATAAATGTGTTCATGAGTTAAGAACCTCCCTTTGGAGTTGTCGTTTATTTCGCCATGCAAGGTAGATTGCTATCGCAGAGCGTAGGGCAATAAATACTACAATGAGTCCTTGAATAATGAAGGTGATTTCTTTTGGTATTTGCTTACCTTGCATAAGTGCTTGGGAGTTTTTTAATAGACCAAATAAGAATCCTGCGAGCATGGTGCCAACAGCTGTACTATTACCAACAAGGGCTACAGCGATTCCATTGAATCCGTAGTTGTCCATTCCAGCAAGAACCCTGCCATAACGGAAGGAGCCGAGGGCAACAATCCCTCCAGCTAGTCCTGCAAATGCTCCAGCTATTGCCATTGAGATTGAAATGCTTTTTACCACAGGTATTCCACTACACCTTGCAGCTTCTTTATTAAACCCTGTTGCCCTTAGGCCAAATCCTAAGTTAGTTTTTTCCATGATAAACCAGTAGATGATGATAGCAATTATCATTAAGAAAAATCCGTTATTTAACATAGAATTGTTTGTGATAGTTTGGAAAAAGGAGTTATTTAAAAGTGCAGTTGTTGGAAAGTTTTCAGTTTTATAGGTTGTTGCACCAGGAAGTTGCAAACTAATAATTCTCGATACATAGAGTGCAACATAGTTTAACATAATCGTTGAAACAACTTCCGACACTTCATATTTTGCTTTAAGGATTCCTACTATTCCCCCCCAAAGTGCACCAATAACCATAGCTCCAAGTATTGCTAAGACCCAGTGTAGTAGGGGTATTTGAGGTCCTAGAAGGGCAATTACCTGAGCAACAGTTAAGCCCATAATATATTGTCCTTCTCCTCCAATATTAAATAAGCCAGCTCTCGCAGCAAAGGCCATTGATAGTCCGCAGAGAATAAAAGGGACACTATAATTTAATGTCTCTCCAATGTATCGAATGTTCATCTTCCCATTATCTATATTAAACCCAGAGAGGGCTTGTAGAATTGCTTTATACATGTTCAATGGGTTTTTCCCAACAATGGCAACAAGTATTGTTCCCATGAGAAACCCTAAAAGGACAACGAGTACCGATACAGCTCCATCACTTGTTAGGAGACGATTTGTAAGAGAGAGTTGTTTATCTTTAGTTTTCACACCTTTCCTCCATCCTTTTTAGATCCTGCCATCATCATTCCAATCTCTCTTTCAGTTACTTCGCCTTGATTGAAGATTCCAACAATAGCCCCTTTGCTGATAGTAGCTATGCGATCACACAGGTTCATTATCTCATCAAGTTCAAAAGAGATAAGGAGGATGGCCCTCCCTTTATCCCTCTCTTCAATAATTCGTTTTCGTATATATTCAATAGCTCCAACATCGAGTCCTCGAGTTGGCTGTGCAACAAGGAGTACGTGGGGAGAGAGGTGAATTTCTCTTGCAACAATAGTTTTTTGTTGGTTTCCTCCCGATAAACTTCCAGCTCGTGTTTTACTCCCCTGTCCTGCTCTAATGTCAAAATCTTTAATAAGCATATCTGCATCTTTTATCATGAGGGTTTCATCAAGGATCCCATATTTTTTACTATATGGGGGTGTATAGTAGTTCTTTAGGGCGCAGTTTTCACTAATAGAGAAATCACTTATAAGGCCATGTTTTTGTCTATCTTCTGGAATATGGCCAAGTCCCAATTCTATTCGTTTACGAATAGTGAGATTGGTGATGTCTATTCCATCTAGAAGGATTGTTCCACTGCTTACAGGAGAGAGACCTGATAACCCATTTAAGAGCTCAGTTTGTCCATTTCCATCAACTCCAGCAATTCCTACAATTTCTCCTTTATGAACATCAATTGAGAAATCTTTTACTTTATTATGTCCACTTTGATCTGCTACATTGAGATTCTCTATAGAGAGGACAACTTCTCCTATTTTCGGAGGTTTTTTCTCAATCTCAAATTGTACTGCTCTTCCCACCATCATCTCTGCTAAGTGTTGTTCGCTCACTGATTCAACATCTACGGTACCAATATATTTGCCTCTTCGTAAGACGGTGCATCGGTCAGCTACAGCTTTAATCTCTTTGAGTTTATGGGTAATTAATACAATTGTTTTCCCTTCAGTTTTAAGGCGTCTGATTATTTCAATTAATTCATCTATTTCTTGAGGGGTAAGGACGGCAGTTGGCTCGTCAAATATGATGATATTTGCATTTCTATAGAGAGTCTTAAGTATTTCAACACGCTGTTGAGCACTTACTGAGATATCATCAATGAGAGATTTTGGATCAACTTGGAGTCCATACTTGGTGGAGAGGGTGGCAACTCTTTTTTCAGCTTTTTTAATGTTAAGAAGTCCAAAGCTATTTTTTGGTTCCATCCCAAGTACAATGTTTTCAGTTACACTGTAGTTGTGGACAAGTTTGAAGTGTTGATGAACCATTCCGATACCTAGGTCGGTTGCAACATTTGGGTCTTTAATAGTAACTGGTTTTCCATCTATTTTAATGGTTCCACTATCTGCATTATACGAGCCAAAAAGAATCGACATCAGTGTTGACTTACCTGCTCCGTTTTCACCTAAGAGGGCATGGACTTCCCCCTTTTCAACGTTGAAGGTTACTTTATCATTGGCAACTACTCCTGGAAACGTTTTTGTAATGCCCTTCATCTCAATGGCATACTCCACTGTAATTCCTCCAATTTCTTTGTTTTTATTCTATTACATTATATATACGAGTAGTGCGCCGAAAAAGACCGGCGCACTATTAATTGTATGCCTTATGATTTCTTTTTAGTCGTCTAATGCTGACAAACCTGCAGGAACAGCTTTATTTGCTAATGCTTCTTTATAGGTGCCATAAATTTTGATTGTGCCATTGATAATATCTTTTTTTGCACTTTCAATTGCTTTTACCACCTCAGGTTTTAGTTCTGGGTTAGCTTGTGAATAGCCAACACCATCATCTGCCATCACCATCTTTACAACTTTACCTGTGAATGTCCCATCTTCTACTGCATTAAGGGAGTAGATTGAGGAGTTTTCAACTTTTTTCAACATAGAGGTAAGAACTGCAGATTTTTTGCCTTCATAAATACCATCTTCATATTGGTCGCTATCAACACCAATTGCCCAGACGTTTTTACCTTGTAGGCGATACTCTTTTGCTTGAGCGATAGTTCCGTTTCCAGTTCCACCAGCTGCTGAGAATATTGCATATACTCCACTGTCATACCAGTTTTTTGCTTGTGCTTTGGCTAATTCTGGTTTTCCCCAGTCATTAGCATAGTAATCTACTACTTCAGCGTTTGGAAATACTGATTTAATTCCTTGGATATAACCCATTTCGAATTTTGTGATTGTTCCACCTGGAACTCCCCCAATAAATCCAAATTTTGGATTCTTTATCCCTTCTGATTTTGCTTGAAGAGCAGCTGCAAGACCAACAAGGTATGACCCCTCTTCTTCAGAGTAGATGAATTCCATTACATTGGGTTGTCCTACCCAGTTTACATCAACAATGACAAATTTTTGATCTGGGTACATAGGAGCAACTTCACCTAATGCATCTGCCCAGGTAAACCCGGTAACCATGATTACATCATACTCTTCATCTGCTGCTTGTTTGAGGTTTGGAATATACATATCTTGTGTTTGTGCAGTAACTACATCATAGTATTTTCCTCTGTTTACTGTTGTTTTAAGATCATCGCCATAAAACTCTACAATTCCTCTCCAAGCGGCTGCATTAAATGATTTATCATCAATTCCTGTAGCATCAGTAAGCAAGCGAATTGTAGGGGTTGGATCTGTACTCACAGCTTCTTTGCCACCAGAAGCAAATACAAATGCCCCTAAAAGCATAATAACGGTAATAATGAGAATTTTTTTCATTTGTTCCTCCTAGAACGCATGTTGTGTTAAGACACTGCTATTGTACCAAGGTTTAGGGTATTTGGAAAGAAAGAAAAAAAGAAAACACCCTCATAAGGGGTGCCTTGTCATAGGCGACTCGCCAAGTGTGGTAAGCGTAAGCTACTATACCCAAAATATTACTTTGTTTATCTGATTACGATGTATTAATAGCTAAAAAAGCCTCTAATCTCTTAGTAGAAATAACAGGCTTATTGATTATGAAAATTATAGATTTGAAGTTTAAATAAGGTCTTTTATACTATTTTTCAATAATATTCGATGAAATCATCTCCTCTCCATCAAAGATAAATTGACCATCAAACTCTTTCCCCTGTAAGGCAAGTGGAATCCACAGGGCATCATCTGCCCACATCTTATCATACGGGAGAGATGTGATATCACACCAAAAAGGTTCAGCTTCATCTGTTTCAACTAAAGTTCCACTATATTCATCTGCAAAGAAGACATATCCTCTCATAGCAAGGCCATCGCGGAATTGGAAGTTTAATCTCCCTTTATAGGTAACAGATGGGACGGAGATTCCAGTCTCTTCAGTAATTTCTCTCATCGCAGCTTCTGATGCCGTCTCCCCATCTTCGATGTGCCCACCTGGAGCATTAACAAGACCTTTTCCAAGACCTGTTTTTTTGTTGATAAGAAGTACCTTATCGTTATCAAAAAGGTATGTGAGTACTGCAACCTCTGTTGGCTCCCACTCATCCCAATCAATTTGGTTTACATCAAGGTACTCATTAGCAGAAGAAATAACTTCTTCAACTATTTCCTCTTTTTCATCTTCAACATCTTTCATAAGTTCAGGGTGAGCTTCCTTAAAGCATGGGTCACAGAGGTTGTCATCAAAGTTTAAAATTTGAGTCCAAGAAAGTTTTGTGCTACACGATGGACAACTTGTTCTAAACAGGAGTATTCTATGCCTAAATGGATATGCAACTCCTATGGTAATCAACAGTCCAACGATGGCCAAATAATGGGGCCATCCTCTTGTGAGGATGATGACAATAAAAATCTGCCAAAGCATTGCTAATGATGCAATAATAAGGGTTGCTAAGCGTTTTTTATAGCTTCTTGGGGCATGTTTCCTTTGCATGATGTTTACAACAAGGATAGCAATGAGAAACCAAAGATAGTTGTTTGCGATTGTTTCGAGTATCATAAGGTTGACATTAGCCTACTTGATAGAGAAAAATCAAGTGAATTCATATATAAGAAAAGAGAATTATGGGATATGATTGTTTCCATAAAACGTCTGTGGAGGGACAAAGAGCTATGTTAAAAAGTGAAGAGATTGCAAAATATATAGACCACACGCTATTAGCAAGTAATGCAACAGAGGATAAAATTATACAATTATGTGAAGAAGCAAAAGAGCACTCTTTTGCTTCTGTGTGTGTAAACAGCTGCTGGACGAAGGTCTGTAGTGATGTATTGAAAGAGAGTGATGTGAAGGTGTGTACGGTAGTTGGTTTTCCCCTTGGATCGATGAAAGGGGTAAGTAAAGCGTATGAAGCCTCTGTTGCAATTAGTGATGGAGCTGATGAAATTGATATGGTTATTAACGTTGGCTTTCTTAAAGATGGAAAGTTAGATGAAGTTGAGCAAGATATCATGTTAGTAAGAGAAGCGTGTAAAGATACTGTGCTAAAAGTGATAATTGAAACATGTCTATTAAGTGATGAAGAGAAAGAGATTGCCTGTCGTCTTGCTATGAATGCAAAAGCAGATTTTGTAAAAACATCAACAGGGTTTTCTACAGGTGGGGCAACAGAAGCTGATGTTGCTTTAATGAAATCTGTAGTAAAAGATGCTCTTGGTGTAAAAGCGAGTGGTGGAGTTCGAAGCTATGAAACTGCTGTTGCGATGATTAGTAGTGGTGCAACTCGCCTTGGCACAAGTAGTGGAATAGCTATTGTTCAAGGAGCTTCATCACATGGGGCGTATTGATAAATTGAATGTATTACCAGATGATTTTTTAAAAAGTCTTGGATTCCCCTCTATCACTGTTCATGAAACGTTTACCCACTTTGATTTTACTCTTCCAGGTCGCAGAGTTCTTGTCATCGGTCCTATGGGATCTGGGAAAACAGAATTTTCTGCTAGGGTGTGGAGGGATGCTGCAATTGCTCAAAAAAAGAGTGATGTAGTGAAAGCTCAAACAAGTACCAATGGGGTAGATAGAAGAAATGTTTTCTTTGTTCGCTCTCAAATAGATGGGCAGCGTTTCTCTGATTATCCATCAGATGCCCTTGCTTATCGAAATGGGTATATCCGGTGTGGTGATAACATTGCCCACATTCGAGACTCTTTTGGCCTTGAGAAGGTATTAGATGATCACCCTGAAACAGGGACTTTTATTATTGATGAAGCCTCTTTCTTTGATGAGCGTATTGCTTATGTTGTGAGAAATCACTCTATAGAGAGGGGGATTTTATTTATATTTCCAACTCTTATCCTCAATTTTAGACGAGATATTTTTAACTCAACAGCTCGCCTCATGCTCGACATTGCAACGGATGTAATTCCCCTTACTGCCTACTGTGAACACTCTGATTGTATGAAAGATGCGTTTTATACCTACCGTTACTACTCTATTGGGGATAAAGAGTGTCCAGCTCTCTTTTTTGATCCACTTATTATAGTTGGAGGAGATACTCATAAAAATGATGCCCTAAGTCCTAATTACTGCTCACGGTGTGATGAGCATCACTATTTACCAGGAAAAGAGTATACCTTCTTTCACTTAATCCCATTAGGGAAAAGTGCAACAAGGGGGGAGATTGAACCCCTAAGAGATGAGTTATATCATTTAAAACACGATGTAAAAAACTCATCACTCTTTGCACATATGCAGCAGCGATATGTAAAGAGAGAAGATGGAGAAATTTTCATGAATGCTTTGCTTCCGGGAGCCCTTGCTGAAAAAGCATTAATTTACTTATTCTGTGAACAAAACCTCATCCCAGAAGATTTACTTGTCCGTTTTGCCTATGAATTAGAGTTAGATAGAAATTATTTAACAAAAGTGCTTTCTGATAACCTTCGACCAGTGAGTTTTGAGCAGCCATTATTGTCCCCAGAACTTATCTGAAAAATAGGGTAAAAACTGCTCTTTGATTTGACAACAGTCCTCTAGAGGACTAGAATATATTATATACGTTTTGATATAAGGAGAGACACATGAAGAAAATGTTTGCAGTGCTTTGCGTTCTTCTGATACTCACAACGACTTTGTTTGCTCAAGGTCAAGCTGATTCAGGGAAGAAGTTATTAAAAGTTGGAATGGTAACAGATGCTGGTACCATTGATGATAAATCTTTTAACCAAGGAACTTGGGAAGGGATTTTGAAAGCTGAAAAAGAGGGGATCATTACAGCGAAGTATCTAAAGCCAGCAGGAACTACTGAAGCTGATTACCTAAAAGAGATTGGTAACCTTTACGATGCAGGATATAAATTTATCATTACTCCTGGATTCAAATTTGAAACAGCAATATTTGAAGCACAAGATAAATGGAAAGATGCAAAATTTGTTATTCTTGATGGAGAGCCACACTCAGCAGATTACTCAGAATTCCGCATTGAAGATAATGTAGTTGGAGTATATTGGGCAGAACAAGAGAGTGGATTCTTAGCAGGAATTGCTGCTGCACTTCAAATTAAAAAAGGTGAATTTGGATTTATTGGTGGAATGGAAATTCCAGCAGTACAAAAATTTAACTGGGGATTCCAACAAGCAATTAAATATGCTAATGCGAACTTGGGAACAAACATTGTCTTAAAGGCTGAAAATGTAATTTATCAAGGATCTTTTGATAACGTAGCAGCTGGTCAACAAATTGCAGCAAGTATGTACGACAAGGGTGTAAATGTAATCTTTGCTGCAGCTGGTGGAGTTGGTGTTGGTGCTATTAATGAAGCAAAAGCTCGAGTAACAGCTGGTAAGAAGGTGTGGATTATTGGTGTTGATGTAGACCAATACCCAGAAGGGCTCCTTCCAAGTGGAAAATCAATTATTCTCACAAGTGCAATGAAATACCTAGACCGTGCCTCTTATGATATGATTAAAGCAGAACTCGCAGGAACCTTCCCAGGTGGAAGCGTGTTACGATTAAGTGCTGAAAATGATGGTATTGGGATACCTGTAGAGAATCCAAACCTAAGTGATGAAGTAGAAGCAAAAGTTGCTGAAATGTATCAGAAACTAAAAAGTGGTGAAGTAAAAGTTGCCGACACACAAGCACCTGGCTTATTTAAATAAGTTAGCTGTGTATTTTTTATCTTAACTTCAAGGGCCGCCACAGAGGCGGCTCTTGAAATCTATACTTGTAAAAACGCACATATTTTGTGCCCTCAAGGAGGCTAAAGCCTAATGAGTCATGTAATTGAGATGTTACACATCAGAAAAGAGTTTCCAGGAATTGTTGCGAATGATGATATCACTCTTCAAGTAAAAAAAGGGGAGATACATGCAATTCTTGGAGAAAATGGAGCTGGAAAATCTACTCTTATGAGTATTTTGTTTGGCCTCTATCATGCAGATAAAGGTGTGATTAAGGTTCGAGGAAAAGAGGTGAGAATCACAAACCCCAATGATGCAAATGATTTGGGAATTGGGATGGTTCACCAACACTTCCAACTTGTTCAAAACTTTACTGTCACTGAAAATATTATTTTAGGAAAAGAGGGCAATTTTTTACTCGACAGAAAAGGGAAAGGGAAAAAGATTAAAGCTCTTAGTGAGCAATATGGGCTGAAGATAGATCCCTCTTCTGTCATTGAAGATATAAGTGTCGGCATGCAACAGAGAGTTGAAATATTAAAGATGCTCTATCGTGATGCTGAAATTCTTATTTTTGATGAACCTACTGCTGTTCTCACTCCCCAAGAGATTGAGGAGTTGATGCAGATTATGAAAAACATGGTTAAAGAGGGAAAATCAGTTATCCTTATTACCCACAAACTCGATGAAATCAAAGCTGTTGCTAATCGGTGTACGATTATTAGACGCGGTAAGATGGTTGGAGTTGTTGATGTAGCCAATACAAGTCAAGCAGAAATGGCATCGATGATGGTTGGCCGTCCTGTTAACTTTAAAGTAGATAAAGGGGCAATGAAAACTGGTGATACAGTCCTAGAGATCTCTCACCTTAATGTATTTAATGTGAAAAAGTATTTTGCTGTAAAAGATTTTTCCCTTACGATATCGCGAGGTGAAATAGTTGGAATAGCTGGAGTTGATGGAAACGGTCAAAGCGAACTTATTGAAGCAATCACAGGATTAAGAGCAATTGAATCAGGGTCAATTATCTTTAATGGGAAGAAGTTTACCCATCTCTCTATCAGAGAGAGAAATGAAGCAGGCCTTGGTCATATTCCAGAAGATAGGCAAAAAAGAGGCTTGATTATGAACTCCTCTGTAAGTGATAACATGGTAATAAAAGAGTACTATAGAGCCCCTTTTAGTAAGATGGGGATACTCGATCAAAAGAAGATTGACTCTCATGCTCAAGAAATAACTGATGCTTTTGATGTAAGAAGTGGAGAGGGTATTTATAGTCATGCTGGCAAGCTCTCTGGAGGGAATCAACAAAAAGCAATTGTTGGGCGAGAGATGATGTTGGAACCCGATTTAATCATTGCAGTTCAGCCCACAAGGGGCCTCGATGTTGGTGCTATTGAATATATTCATAAGCGTCTTGTTGAACATAGAAACAGGGGAAAGGCTGTCCTTTTAGTCTCATTTGAACTTGATGAAATATTTAATTTATCTGATAGAATTGCTGTTATGAATAGTGGAGAACTCATTGATGTTGTCTATACTGCTGATACGAATGAAGAAAAAGTTGGACTTATGATGGCAGGAGTAAGGGACAAGGAGAAGGTGTTATGAGCAAAAAAATAAAAAGTAATGCATTTTTAATTGCCATCTCTGCAGTAACACTTGGCCTTGTCGCAGGTGGTTTGTTGATGGCTTCTATTGGGAGTAATCCTTTTGAAGGCTTTTACTACCTCTTTAGAGGTGGCCTTATGAGCACAGAGCGAATAGGAAATACGATAGCAACAGCAATTACCCTTATGCTTGTTGGACTCAGTGTCGCCTTTGCTTTTAAAACAGGATTATTTAATATTGGGGCATCTGGACAGATGTTAATCGGAGGTCTTGCAGCAACGCTCGTTGCACACAATATATTCATACCTCGACCCCTATATCTTATTGTAATTATTGTTGCATCCTTTCTCGCTGGTTCTTTGTGGGGAATTATTCCAGGCTTCTTAAAAGCAAAGTTTAATGTGCATGAAGTTGTTGCAACAATTATGATGAACTGGATAGCATATTGGTCCATATTCTATTATGTTCCAGCTTATCTTAAAGGACCTTCATTAGAAACAGAGTCTGCTTCTATTGCAATTGGACAGTCACTTAGAAGCCCATTTCTTACAAAAATCTTTGGGGGGGGCTCTATTAACCTTGGAATAGTAGTTGCCATTATTTCTGTAATAGTAATTAAATTCATCCTCGATAAAACAACCCTTGGATTTGAACTTAAGGCTGTTGGATCAAACCGCTATTGTGCTGAGTATGCGGGAATTAAAGTAAATAGAAATGTCATTATTTCGATGATGATAGCTGGTGGGCTCTCTGGACTCGCTGGTATGACCTTCTACACAGGGTATTCAAGGAATATGCAAATTGGGGTTCTTCCTCAAATGGGCTTTGATGGAATTGCTGTTGCCCTACTTGGAGCTTCAAATCCTATTGGGGTTTTCTTTTCAGCACTCTTTTTTGGCCTTTTACAATCGGGGAAAGGGTTTATGAATGCGATGACCGATGTTCCACCTGAAATTGCTGACACTATTATTGCAACTATTATCTATTTCACTGCAACAAGTGTCCTTTTTAGTAAGTTCTGGGATTCTATTGGGAAAAAGAAAAAAAGAAGGAAAGAATCTGCATCTAACAAAGAGGAGAGTGCTGTATGAGTAATGATACCAATAAAAGATCCCTATTTGCTCAATATAGAGCACTTATCATAGTTTTTGCGATTCTTATCATCCTCGCTATCTCATCTAGAAACCATCTTGTTCGCCTTATTATGCCATACGCTATTGCCTACACAATTCCACTCCTTATTACTTCCCTTGGAGGTCTCTTTAGTGAGCGTAGTGGTGTAACAAATCTTGGTCTTGAAGGGTTAATGCTCGTTGGCTATTTTGCTAGTGCCCTCACTATTAACCTTACAGAAAACATCTCCTACACAGTTGCTATTCCTTTAGGACTGTTAATGGGATTTCTTGCAGGAGCGCTTTTTTCGATGCTCCATGCATTTGCTTCCATTAACCTAAAAGCAGATCAAATTATTAGTGGAACAGCAATCAATATGCTAGCTACGGCTCTCACTGTTTACTTAGCAAGAACAATTGCAGGAAGTGGCAATATTCGTATTATGCTTGGAATAGTAAGGAAAGATGTCCCTCTTCTTAGTAAAATACCAGGGATTGGAACACTCTTTTTCACTCAAACCTATTGGTCAACTTGGGTTGTTCTCATCATTTGGGCCATCTCGTGGTTCTTACTCTATAAAACATCTTTTGGGTTAAGGCTCAGAGCGTGTGGAGAGCACCCCTCTGCTGTTGCTTCTGCTGGGGTGAATGTCTATCGAATGCGCTATTTTGGTGTTGGAATGAGTGGTGCATTAGCAGGTCTTGGTGGCGCAATCATTTTAGTAACCTATAGTGGTGAGTTTAATGGAACCGTTGCAGGGCTTGGATTCCTCGCTATTGCAGCTCTTATCTTTGGTCAATGGAAACCTCTTGGAATATTAGGGGCAACATTCTTCTTTGGAACAGCAACTACAATTGCTAACGTTTCTCAAGTTATTCCAGAGTTTGGTGTTATTCCCCCCGTTGTCTTTAAAGTTTTCCCTTATGTGATAACATTAATTGCCCTCGTGGC
>CAYVRR010000024.1:0-28321 GCA_964453215.1 uncultured Spirochaetaceae bacterium
AGCTTGTCCTGTTTCCATCATAACTTCAATTACAGTATCAAAAGAGACTTTATGCCTTCCATCAGAAAGGAGGGCGTAGGAGGCATGGTCTAATGCCCTCATAGCAGCAAGGGCGTTTCTTTCAATGCAAGGAATTTGTACAAGTCCTAGCATAGGGTCGCATGTGAGACCAAGATGGTGCTCTATTCCCATCTCTGCTGCATACTCTATTTGATAAATACTTGCTCCAAGAAGTTGAGCAACTGCACCTGATGCCATTGCACAGGCAACCCCAATTTCTCCTTGACAGCCAACTTCTGCTCCACTAATAGATCCATTGTACTTTACAAGGTTTCCAATTAATCCAGCTGTTAACAACGCTCTATAGATTTTTTGATCAGATAATTGATATTGATTTTTCATATACAAAAGAACACCAGGGAGCACTCCACAAGAGCCACATGTAGGGGCAGTGACAATCTCCCCACCTCCTGCATTTTGTTCAGCTACTGCTAAGGCGTAACTAAGAGCACGAGCTGGTGTACCGATAACGCCTCCCATATCTTTTGCTTGGGCAAAAAACTGAGATGCTTTTCTTTGAAGTTTAAGTCCTCCGGGAAGTACTCCCTCTTCATCAAGTCCCCTTAGAATAGATGAGTGCATTGCGTCCCACACTTTTTTTATATAGGTAAGAATGTCTTTATCTTCATATTTAAGAACTAATTCCCATAACTGCATCCCTTCTTTACTACAATAAGCTAAAATGTGGTCCATTTTAGTTAAATATTGAGGATAGAGAGATTTTGGAACTATCTCTTTTTCATCATCATTAACAATCTTACCACCACCAATGCTATAATAAGTTTGCCTACCGAGCTCTTCATCACTTTCATTAAAAGCGATGAGGGTAAGTGCATTAGGGTGGTATTCTAGCTCTTCTTCTGGAAACCAATAAATTTCAACAATCTTTTCTTTATTTTTAAACACTTCTCTTATAGCACTATCTGTAAGGTGACCCTTGCCGGTTGCGGCAAGAGAGCCATAAAGATTAGCATGAAAATAGGCAGCATCTTTATATAAATCATAAAATTGAGTAGAGGCAAACCTTGGCCCCATTGTGTGACTGCTAGAAGGGCCATACCCTATTCGAAATAATTCACGAATTGATTCCATAAGAGAGATACTACATATTTATCCCAATTAAGGGAAGAGTCAGTGTGTTTCTAATAGCTTTTGATACTCACTATTTGAGATTCTAAAAAGAATATCTGGCGTTTTCATTGAATATGTTGGAGAGAGCTCATTGCTGTCTGGAACTAATATAGAGCACACCATCATGAGTTGGTAATGGAAAAAATAATATTGACCAGGTGGCAACTTTTCTATCTCAACGATTCTGTAATCATTTTTATAAAAAGATGGAATAGATGAAGAGTCACTTATATACCTTCCTGAGGGGAGAATATCAAATGAAGCTGTGTATGTATGAACTGACCTAAAGGCATCTTTATTATAGTTTCCTTCAACAAGATCTTTTATTAACAATCTATAATCAATTAAAGAAGGCTCTTTATACCTTCTTATATCATCCACTATAAGTTCATAATGTAAATTTTCTATGACAGAACTCCAAGAGGGTAAAACTTTAAGGAGTAAATCAGTTAGTAGGCCCTCTTTACTTGAAAGATAGACTTTTTTGGACCTACTCACTGGAGAGATTCCTCCTCCATAGGGGGCGAGTGTTCCTAATGGATTAAGGGCAAAAATATGACTTTTATGGGGAGGTAAAAGAAGGACGACTTCCCTCACACCCACAGAGAGATGGAGGTTTTCTACTCTATTACCTACATTATAACGAAGGGTGTGCCACATTCTCCTCCCGCTCACCTCTTCCCATCTATGATTCTCTTCTATTATTACATGTACTTCCTGAGATGAGAAACAGCTCATAGTGAGAGAAACAGATAGGAAGATTAATAGGATGAGTGCCTTGTTCATACTATAATTACGTCATGAACAAGGCATTTACTTTACCTTATATCCCCTTTATAGACTCCAAGGATTCTAAAGGCAGCACAAGAAAGTTGCAAATCTTTTATAGCATTATCAAATTTAGGTTGTTCTATTAACTCAGATTCTACAAAGAAAGAGTATTCCCACGGCTTACCAGGAATTGGACGAGATTCTAACTTCTTCATATTCATCCCATACTCTGACAATGTTTTTAACACATCAAATAAAGAACCAGGACGGTCATTTACTGAAAAAACCATCGACACTCTATCAGGGGCAATCGATGAAAGAAATTCTGCTGCATCCTCTTGTCGAGTTAACACATAAAAACGGGTATAATTACTACTATTTGTCTCAATGCCCTCACTAAGAACCTCCATATTGTGGCGAGTGGCAGCACGAACACTTGCTATAGCGGCATTAGAGGGATCTTTAAGGGAGGCGATATGGGTAACAGAACCAGCTGTATCAAAAAATGGTATAGCCTCAGCACCCTTTAATTCTTTTGTAATAAAGTCAGCACATTGAGCTATTCCTTGAGGGTGGGAATAAACTTTTTTAATATCTGTAATGCTGCTACCAGGTAAACCAATAAGAGAGTGTTTTATCCTAATTTGCTTCTCTCCCACAACTGTGAGATCAGGAAATCTATTAAGAAGATCAAGCACTTCATTAATTGTTCCACCTAAAGTATTTTCTACAGGTAGGACAGCATACCGAGCAGCTTTTGTGTTCACTGCTTCAAAGGCATCTTCAAAGTGTTTGCAAGGAAGTGTGTTTACCTCTTCACCAAAGACTAAGGTGGTTGCCATTTCACTGTATGCCCCTTTTTCTCCCTGGAATGCGACAAGAAATTCAGTTTCTTTTGAAACTTTGTTCTTTTTACTTTCTTCAATCTTTTGAATTCGTGGTATCCTTTCTAAAGATTTACCCACAACAGGACATAGAGCTTGAATATCTTTCATCAACTTTTCAAATTGACTTGGATAGAGAGACTGTGGCCCATCTGAGAATGCTTTATCTGGGTTATTATGCACTTCAACAACAATTCCACTTGCGCCCGATGCAACAATTGCTAAAGACATTGGAAGGACCATGTCTCGAATTCCTGTAGCGTGAGATGGATCTGCTATAACAGGAAGGTGGGTAAGCTTTTGAATTACAGGAATAGCACTGATATCGAGTGTATTACGAGTCGCCCTTTCGTAGGTTCGAATGCCCCGTTCACACAATATAATTTGATCTGTTCCACTAGCCATTAAATACTCACTCGCCATGAGCCACTCTTCTATTGTTGCAGAAAGGCCCCTTTTAAGAAGGACTGGCATTCCAGTTCTTCCAACCTCTTTAAGAAGTTCAAAGTTTTGCATGTTTCTTGCACCAATTTGGAACATATCTATATAGTTCATCATCATTTCAACATCTTTAGGGCTCACTACCTCTGTTGCAACAGGCATATCATACGCTTCTCCTGCTTCTTTTAAGTAGCGCAACCCCTCTTCCCCTAACCCTTGAAAAGCATACGGGGAGGTTCGTGGTTTAAAAGCTCCTCCACGAAGAATTACAGCACCAGAATCTCTTACCATAGAGGCTATTGCCATAATTTGTTCTCGACTTTCAACAGCACACGGGCCTGCAATTACTGCAATACGATTGCCTCCCACCTTTACGTTACCCACTTGTACAATTGTGTCACTTTTTTTAAGTTCACGTGAAGCTAATTTGTAGGGTTTAGAGATAGGAATAACATCTAAAACTCCATCAAGTAGTGTTACTTCTCTAATATCTATTCGATGGGCTCCAACAGCTCCTAATATTGTCTCTTCTTGACCAACAATCTCTTTTACTTGAAAATTTCTTGCTTCAAGAAATTCTTGTATTGCATGCTTTTGTGCATCACTTGCCTGTTTTTTAAGTATGATTATCATAATGATGAAAAGCTAAAGCTTTTACCCCTATCTGTCAAGCTAAGAATCGCAATATCTGTTGAGCAAAGATGGGAGTTTTGTTATTGTCGAGATATATGAAGATACAACAAGATATACCCTATTGGGATGCGATTTTTGATACAATCAAAGAGAGTGTTTCCTACCTTTCAATGCCCCTCCCATCTGTTTCAGCTGTAGCATTAGAAAAAAGTGACCCTTTTCGAGTCCTCTTATCTACACTCATCTCCCTACGCACTCGAGATGACGTTACCCTTAGTGCAAGTAAACGCCTTTTTAGTGTAGCTGATACCCCTCAGTTGATTATTGAAACAGAGAGTGAAGTATTAGAGAAATTAATCTACCCAGCAGGTTTTTATAAAACAAAGGTTCGTAATATGAAGAAGATTTCTCATATCTTGTTAGAAAAATATGATGGGTTAGTTCCTCACACAAAAGAAGAGTTATTAGCTCTTCCTGGAGTTGGAATAAAAACAGCAAATCTAACCCTCAACTTAGGATTTAATATTGATGCTATATGCGTTGACACCCATGTACATCGCATTAGTAATCGAAAAGGATGGATTAGTACAAAGACACCAGAAGAATCTGAAATAGCACTACAAGAGGTGATGCCTATAAAATATTGGATTGCGCTCAATGAACTTCTCGTTCTCTTTGGGCAAAAGATTTGCACTCCCATTTCTCCCCATTGTTCAACATGTCCCTTTGATTCAGATTGTGTGAAGGAGGGAGTTACTTCTTATCGCTAAAAAGTTGCTTCCACTACTTTTTTAACGGCCCTTGCTTTTCCTTGAGTATAGAAGTGTATTCCGGGAACATTATTCTTCAATAAATCTTCAACTTGCTTTATTGAATATTCAATTCCAATTTTTCTCACTTCAGAGGCATCTTGAGCACTCTCAATAGCCTCTACAAAATCATTTGGAATATGTACATGAAAGGTTTGTGGTAGTAATAATAAGTCCCTCATCCTTTGAAGAGGTTTGATTCCTGCAATAATTGGAACATTAATGTTGTGTTTATTACAAAGATCAACAAACTCATAATAGCGATCATTTATAAAAAAGAGTTGAGTTACAATATATTCAGCACCCGCATCTATTTTCCTTTTTAACATATCTATATCCTTCTCCATATTAGGAGCTTCATTATGTTTTTCAGGATAGCCAGCAATTCCTACACAAAAATCGAGTGCTTTAGAACTCTTTAGTGACTCATCAAGGTAGATGCCGCTACGAAGAAGACATATTTGTTTGACAAGTGAATCACTATGATCGTAGCCGTCAGGGTAAGGAACAAAGCGGCGCTCTCCATGCATCGCGTCTCCCCTCAAGGCAAGAACATTATCTATACCTAAAAAGGCTAATTCTATCAGCTGATCCTCTAATTGATCTTTACTATGCCCACCGCAAATAAGGTGGGGCACAACTGGAATATTATAGCGATGTTGAAGTGCAGCAGATAAGCCTATTGTACCAGGACGTTTTCTCATCATCCTTCTTTCGATACGTCCATCAGGATGTTCTATGTAAACAACTTCTTGTTGATGATTAGTAATATTAATATAGGATGGATTAAAAGAAAGGAGGGTATCAACAGTTTCATAGACATCTTCTATCGTATGCCCTTTAAGGGGGGGAATAATTTCAAAGGTGAAAAGAGTCTTTTTTGATCTCTTTATAATATCTATTACTTTCATCTTATGTACTTCTCTCTTTTTTATCTATTACTTCTACATGCATATAGTGTAGTACCTCTTTCTCACTTTTGCCAGATTGATGTGTGTAAAAGTTGAGTTGCTCATTTGAAATTGATGAAAGAGGGAAATAGGAAGCCCCTCTATCTGCAACATAGAGGCCACATACACTGCTAGTTGGATTCATTGCCAAAGATGAAGTGAGTTCAACTCCTATAGATTCACTTGCATGTAAGAGGGAAAAAATAGCTTTTTTCATATAGTGATCTGGTACAACAGGGTATCCTATTGCAGGTCGCAAGGAGGATATATTCTCATCTTGTATCCAAAGAGGGTGCACAATTTGAGTGTGAAGATATTCACTTAAACTTTCAGCAAGGCGAATATTTAAAAGAGATAATAAAAATGAAGTATACTCATCTTTCCCTTGTTTATAGTACTCTATCATCTTTAATACTTCTTTCCCCGTTGTTGCAACAAACATTCCAAGAGTATCAACTGCGTCATCTGTAATATAATCAGCGAGAGAGTAGTAATTCCCATTACCATGGGGCTTTTGACTTCGTAAAAAGGTAAATGTTTCTAGTTCTTTCTTTTCATTATCTATTATTGAAATCGTGTGTTCATCTTTTTTGATGGCAGGAAATAGCCCAAAGAGAGCTTTTATTGATGAGTTAAATGTATTTACTACCTCTTTATCCTGTAATAAAAGTAAAGCATCTTCTTGTAACTTCTTTGCTTCGTTTGAATGATGAGGAGTTTGCATTGATGTAAAAAACATTTTCCAATTAATAAGTGGTATGAGGTCCTCAATTTTTACTGTATCAACAAGTTTGATATAAGGGGATAGACTAAAAAGAGTTGGCGCCTTTTTTATATAACGCTTGTCGATTGTTTTAGAAAAAGGGGTAAGAGAATAATCCTTTGTTTTATACTGAGCTTTCAAGGTTTCATACTCATCAGTTACCTGCTGAATAAATTCTTCTTTTTGTGGTGAAGTTATATTCACTGCAATATTGACAGTATGACTCGCATCAGGACTGTAAAAAGTTTTTCTAGGATAGAGGGGGGCGAGGTGAATCGCTGTGTGAAGGGCACTTGTTGTTGCCCCTCCTATAATGATAGGAGTATCCATCCCCTCTTTTTCAAATAAAGCACAAACCTCTTTCATATATGACAAAGATGGAGTGATTAGACCACTAAGGGCAACAATGTCTGCTTGATTTTCTTTCGCTTTTTCAAGAATAGTACGAGAAGGAACCATTACCCCAAGGTCAATTACTTTAAAATTATTGCACCTTAATACAAGGGCAACAATATTTTTTCCAATATCATGAACATCCCCTTTGACTGTTGCAAAGAGAACTGTTTTCATGCGTTGATGAGATTTATGATACGTGGGTAATCTTGGAGCAAGGATATCTACAGCTAATTTCATCACCCTCGCAGAGCGCACTACTTGAGGAAGAAAAAGAGAACCACTTTGAAACAATTCTCCCACCCGACTCATCCCTTTCATAAGGGGTCCTTCAATTATTTCAACAGCTTCAAGCTCTTTTAGGGCATCAAGATCCTTATGTAAGGAAGATTCATCTCCTGTCACTATCATCTCAATGAGGTGGTGATAAGGATCTTCTTCTCGCTCTTTGTTGGAGGCTGTTTTTTCTATTTTCTTTATATCTTGAGTCTCTATAGCTAAATTTATGAGTTCTTGTGTTGCCTTAGTGGGATTGTTTTGTGTTAAAACAATAGCTTCCTTAATAATATTGTAATGCCTTGGATCAATTTCTTTCACATCAATAAGAGTAGATGGATTAATGATCGCCATATCGAGTTCATAGCTTTTGCTTAATTCTAAAAATAGAGCGTGAATCGCTTCTCTTATATACGTATTTCCTCTAAAACTAAAGCTTAAGTTGCTTAATCCACCACTTACCTTTACTTGTGGATAATTACTTTTTATCCACTTTGTAGCCATAAGGAAATCTAGGGCATAAGAGGCACTCTCTTCCATCCCTGTTGCTAGGGTGAGGATATTTGGATCAAAAATAATTGATGAGGGGTGAGTGATTCCATTCTCTATTAAAAGTTCGTAGGAGGTTTGTGCTATTTCACACTTTCTTGATTTCGTAGTAGCTTGCCCTTTTTCATCAAAGAGCATCACTACCATATTAGCACCCATTGCTTCAATAAACTTTGCTTTTTCAATAAATAGCTCTTTGCCATCTTTTAAGCTAATAGAATTTACAATAGCTCTTCCTTGAATCTCTTTTAGGGCAGCAACAATTACTTCCCAATGAGATGAGTCTATCATGATGGGTACTTTTGCAATCTCAGGATCGAGTAGCATTCTTCTAAGGAGTGTTATCATCTCTTTCTTTTCATCAAGAAGTGCATCATCTACACAAAGGTCTATAATATGAGAGCCCTCTCGTACTTGCTCTTTTATGATAGAGATAGCTTGGTCATACTTTCCTTGTGATACAAGGCGCTTAAACCTTTTAGATCCACTTACATTAGCTCTCTCTCCTACGATATAAAAAGAGAGATCATCCCCAATGGCTTCTAATCCACTTACTGTGAATGTTCTCTTTTGAGGTACTCTTGTTGGAATAGGCATCTTTTTGATAAGTTCATGTATAGCTTGTATATGCTCGTAAGTAGTTCCACAACATCCTCCTACAATATGAATCACCCCTTTTTCTAATAGAGGGGTGAGTAAATGTGCAAAGAGAGACGCACTTTGTTGATAATTGCCATCAATGTCAGGAAGCCCAGCATTAGGATGAACACTGATGGGAAAAGGACTCATAGAAGCTAATTCTTCGATAAGGGGGAGCATTTCTTCAATCCCTGTCGAACAGTTGAGACCCAATGAGAGAAGTGGGTAACTTGATAAAGAGGAGACAAGAGCTCCTAGCGTTTGCCCCGATAGTGTCCTTTGGCTTTTGTCACTAAAAGTAGCACTCACCATTACTGGAATCTCTTTACCTCTCTTTTTCATCTCATCATATATTGCATATAAAGCAGCTTTTGCTACGAGTGTATCAAATACTGTTTCAACGAGAAAAAGATCAACATTTCCATCTAAAAGGCCCTTTACTTGAACTCGATACATCTCAACAAATTCATCAAAAGAGGTATCTCGTGCATACAAATCATCTGCTGAAGTTGAAAAGCTAAGTGCTTTTCCTGTAGGACCTATAACCCCAGCAACAAAAGCGTATCGACTTTCATCTTCCTCTTCAATCATTTCAACAGCAGCCCTTGCAATTTCTGCAGAGGCTAAGTTCATATCATAGACATACTCACGAAGACCATACTCTTCTAATGAAAATGCGTTTGCTCCAAAGGTATTCGTTTCAATGATATCGCTACCACTGTTAAGGTATTGAGTGTGGATATCAAGGATGACATCACTTCTAGTAAGGGATAATATATCGATACAACCTGAGGCAGGTTGATGTGAATCGAGCTGAAAATCACTCTCTTCAAGTTTAAGAGATTGAACTGTTGTCCCCATTGCTCCATCTAAGAGTAAGACTTTTTGTCTCATTAATTGCAATAAATATTCACTTCTTGTCATCTTGTACCCACCACAGTAGGTAGTTTATATCAAAATTAGACCATCATACAAGAGTTATTCCCCATCAAGAAGTTTTGTTCTATTACAGTATAGTTTTTATGTGTGATTGAACTAGATCTATTGCTGTACTATGATAGGGGTGTGAATATTTCAATGATAGCTTTTCTTGGTAATAAAGGACCCTCATACACGCAAACAAGGCACAATAGTGGATGGTTGTTTTTTTCTCACCACTTTGCTCATGCTGAAAAGGACCTCACTCAAAAGTTCCATGGGCTACATGGCGTGGTGAGATTAAAAGAACACGCTATTCGAGTACTCCTTCCTCACACCTATATGAATGAAAGTGGGGTAAGTGTTGGTGCTATGGCTCGTTACTTCTCTATCCCAATTGATCAACTTTTAATTGTTCATGATGACCTTGAACTCCCTTTTTCAAAAGTTGTGCTGCAAAAGGGGGGAGGGTTTGGTGGTCATAATGGGCTTAAATCGATTGCTACCCACCTCTCAAAGAAAGATTTCTTACGATTAAGGATCGGTATTTCTCGCCCTAAAAACCAAGATGTTTCATCATTTGTCCTTTCCCGCTTCGACAAAGAACAAGAGCCTTTACTTCCCACTATCTTCAATAGTGCAATGGCTCTTATAGAGGCATATCTTGATAATGATAAACCCATCTTACCAATTTCGCACCACCTTAATCTTTAACAAAAGATCAATCATTGTATGGTTAAGATAAGCCAAAGTGGATTTACATTCATTACACCTTTATATACAATTCATACGTGAACAGATTCTTCGATCAACAATCAAAAGACTCTCTATGGTATAATAGGTGAGCTCCTATAAAAAATTTGGGAGTTAAGGATACCAATTATCGATGGTGTAGTTTATCATAGAAGAATAGAAATATATGTCTTACACGTATTAGACTATCTAAAAATGGGGGATTTACATGAGGGCAAGAGATTTTCGTATCGCGCTGAAAGCTAGAGAAGAAATTGAATACAAAGAACCACTTTTTGATACTCAAGAACAACTTGACAAAATGTATGAGCAAGCCAAAGTTGTTGCCTACATGTACAATGGAAAGCTAAAAGACAAAAAGGGACAAAAGTATATTTCAGCTGCTTCATTACATGCAAGTGGTGTTCTCCACCTATTATATCAAACAGTTGTCTCTGAGTATGTACATACTAAAAATAAGCATTTCTTTTCACAGCTCACACAACAAATTGATAAGCATCACCTTATAAAAAATGTTCTCTCCTTTTATGAAAAAGAATTTCCAACTCTTGTAAAAGAGCAAGACGAAGATGAACTGAAACAACACCAAGAGAATACAAGAGGATTATTTATCCACCATGTTCTTATTGAAAACCAAGCCCTTGTAAAGGAGATTACCCCTTTTATTTCACCAAAGGGAGTCTCTTTTCCTCCAGCTCACAAAGCATTTACTGTAATTTTAGAGGGATATACAAAAGCATCTACCCATGTTAATGATGAAGGTGATGATTTATTCTCTTTTCTTACAGCCCCATCAAAAGCTCATCCAGACTCTTTAGTTGATCAAATTGAATATATCCTCAAAAACTGGGGGAAAATGATTCCCATCACACTACGTAAAGCTTTATTACATGCAATTGATGTAGTGAATGAAGAGAATAAACCCCACTTCTCTGGCGGCCCTGGCCCAGCAATAACTGCAACATACTCCCATATTGAACATGAATATGAAGCCTTTAGTGTTGATGAAGATTGGATGCCCCATGTTGTGATGATTGCCAAAAGTACCCTTGTGTGGCTCGATCAACTCTCTAAAACATATGGATACCACATTAATACATTAGATAAAATTCCAGATAAAGAGCTCGATTTATTGAGAGAAAGGGGATTTAACTGTCTATGGCTCATCGGGATTTGGGAAAGAAGTGATGCTTCTAAAAAGATAAAAAATCTTTGTGGAAATCCAGAAGCAGAAGCATCTGCCTATTCACTAAAAAGTTATAATATTGCAATGAGTATTGGTGGATGGAATGCATACCACAACTTAAACGATCGATGTAAACAACGTCATATCCGCCTAGCAAGTGATATGGTTCCAAACCATACAGGGCTCGATAGTGATTGGGCTTTACACCACCCTGAATATTTTATCACAACCCCCTACTCACCTTATCCTGCATACACGTTTGAAGGGGAAGATCTCTCACCAGATCCACGAATAGAGGTGAAAATTGAAGATCACTACTACGACAGAACAGATGCTGCGGTAACCTATCGAAGAGTTGATAAAGAAACACATGAAACCTCTTATATATTCCATGGGAATGATGGGACTTCTATGCCCTGGAATGATACTGCTCAGTTAGATTTTCTTAATCCCCATACACGAGAAGCTGTTATGCAACAGATATTGCACGTAGCAAGAAACTTCCATGTTATTCGATTTGATGCGGCAATGACCCTTGCAAAAAGGCATGTCCAACGCCTTTGGTATCCAAAACCAGGAACCGCAGGTGATATCCCAGGAAGAGCTGCCTATACAATGAGTGATGAGGAGTTCAATAATGCAATGCCTATGGAGTTTTGGAGAGAAGTTGTAGATAGAGTTGCAATTGAAGTTCCAGATACGCTCCTCCTTGCAGAAGCTTTTTGGATGATGGAGGGGTATTTTGTTCGCACTCTTGGTATGCACCGTGTATACAACTCAGCTTTTATGAATATGCTAAAAGATCAAGCAAACAAAGAGTATCGTGACACAATTAAGAACACCCTCTCTTTTGACCCTGAAGTGTTAAAACGATTTGTAAACTTTATGAATAACCCCGATGAAGAGACTGCTATTGAACAGTTTGGTGATGGGGATAAATATTTTGGAGTAGCTACTCTTTTAGCAACGATGCCAGGACTTCCGATGTTTGGCCATGGTCAAATAGAGGGATTTCGGGAAAAGTATGGCATGGAGTATTCAAGAGCATATTGGAATGAGTATCCAAATGATCACCTTATTGGAGAACACTATAGAAGAATATTTCCCCTTCTTAGACTTCGCTATCTCTTTAGTGGTTCACAGTACTTTGAAATATTTGATGTTATTGACTGGGGCACTATAAAAGAGTCTGTCTATGCATATGTAAATGGGATTTCTTCAAATAGGGCTCTTATTCTCTATAATAATAGTTATGAGGCAGCTTCAGGTAGAATACATACAAGCGCTCCAAAGCTACACAGAACACAAGATGGGGGACGGGAAATACGAACCACTTCGATTGCTAATAGTTTAGGGCTCCACTTTTCAGATAATTCATATATCATATATGAACAATTTCCTCAAAACCTCACTTTCATTGCTAAATCAAATGATTTATATGATGATGGACTTAATATTAGCTTACAAGGATATGAGACAAAAATATTCCTCCATGTGAGGGAAGTGTATGATATAGATGGGTCTTATGAAGCTCTTTATAGATATTTGGAAGGGAGAGGAACTTCTTCTTTTGAGAGAGATTTAACGTGGATACGGATGAAGCCCCTCCATAAAGCATTAGAAAATTTCTCATCTCCCCCTATGTTAGATTTTGTTCGCGATGTCGTAACTCAAAAAGGGGTTACAAGTAAAGATATTCGTCGGTTTGTATTACTTGCAGGAGAGGCATATGCACGCTTTTCAACTGTTTATGAAGAGCTCAACACGAAAACAAAAGAGTCTATTGTCCCAATTTATAAAGAAGTACAACCGAAAGATATGCTTCAAACCATCCAAAATCTTACCTCTTGTTTCTTAGTAGATAGTAACTATCCCCTCCTCCTATCTGGTGGAGTGTTATTGAGGGAACTTCCTATGCTCCTAAATATATCTCTTTTGCTTAATGTGTTTATTGACCAACACAGCAATTATGAAGAAGCTTTAATAATAGTAGATAAACTCGCTCTAGAGAGAATGTATCAACATCTCGCACCTCAATTGGGTGTTGATGTAGATTATCGCCTACGAAACCTCCTACATAGAGCAATATTTCTTGCAACAATTCCACCTTGTATCATTGAGGAACTTAAGAAAGAGACGCCAGAACATATAGCGTGCTTAAAAAAATTATTACTCGATAAGGGATTTAGAGAACTTATTGGATATAATGAGCATAATCAGGTACTCTATTATCGTAAAGAATCGTTTCAAGAGGCAATTTATCTCATAACATTAGCAGTTTCAATGATTATTGGGCCTGTGGCAAGAGAAAGAATGATTGATATGGCTTTAAACTGGCTTGAAAGAGATTCAAAGGCAGAGTATAAAATTGAAGGGCTACTAGAGTGAGTAAATTAATAACTCTCATTGACTTATACGCATCTATAATATAGGGTAATTTTATGAAAACATGGATTTTATATACAGGATCAATACTTTTTGGATTTGCTGCAACGCTTCTATTAGGAGCATGGCAACCATATTCCTCTTTCATAACTTTTATGGTTCCAATGGTGAAAGAGATCTCATTATTTCTCCTTTTTCCTATTGTCTTTATCCTTTTTACGGCAGAAAGTGCTTCTCTTAGGCGCCACAAAGATGCCCCTATGCTCCTCTTTTCAACACTCTTTTGGAGTCTATTCACAACTATAATTCTCTCCTATAGCGCAATGGGACTTAGTATACTTATCCCAGAATCTTTTACTCAATTTGCTCAAGTTCCGGCTCAAAACCCTCCAATATTACAAAGTATAACATTTGAAGAGATTAAGGTGCTCCTTTTTTCTGAAAATGCGTTTACTCAATTTACAAAAAGTACAACTTCTTTACTTCCGCTGATTGTGGTTGCTGGAATTATTGGATATGCATTAAAACCCGATTATGAAGCATTGAGACCCGCTTATGTCGTTACAAATTCTTTTGCTGAAGTCATCATGCGTCTTAGTAGAATTCTTACCCACTTAGCTGCAATAGCTCTATTCTTCTTAAGTGCTTATATTGCTATGCAATCTGATCTAATGAGAGGGCTCTATGGAGCTTTGTATCTCTCATTAGTATATCTGGTGATAGTATTAGCTACATTAACTCTTATCCTTCCTTTACTCTATGCCCTTGTGACTGGGTTTAAAAAAGGGAATCCTTATAAAATTCTCTTCAATTCTTATGCAAGTATTATAATGAGTTTCTTTTACATGAGTACTCTTGAAAGTACAATTAGTATGATTGCCCTCTGTGAACACAATAGTAATGTTAAGAAAAGAGTTGCTGGAACAGCATTCCCTCTCTACACAATAATAGGAAAGGGTGGCAGTGCCATGGTTGCAACCTTTACCCTTCTTCTTGTCATAAAAAATAGTGGCTCTGTTGAACTCACTCTGATTCCACTTCTTCTTTTAGCTCTTTTTGCAGCTCTCGTTTCTCTTCTTTCCTCTTTTGTTCCTCGGTTTGAAGTTCTTTTCATCATGATATTCACATATAATGGATTATTTGGAACTTTGTTAGAGACTCCAGGAGCTTTCATCTTACTACTTTTACCTTTTATCCAAGGTCTTGCCTCCATCATTGATGCTAGTATTGCGATTTTAGGAGCAGCGTTTACTTCTCGGATTATAAGTGATGATCAAAAGACTCCTTATCATCAGATGATGTAATATTGCTATGAAAAGAAGAGTAATTAAAAGCATCTATATTGGCCTCTTTGGTCTGTTCATTCTTTCTATGGTGCTACTTATTTCCTCTTTATTATTACGAATTCTCTTTATATCTCCTATTGACTCATCTGCAACTCGATTAATTAAGAATATTTCAGATCTTTATGTAGGTAGTTCAATTATTTTATTAATTGCCACTTTTATTGGGTTTGTTAATTCACTCTCTCTTCCGCCAACAAGTAGAAATGAAGTTGAAAAGATAATTCTTCCCATAGTATTCATCTCTTTCTCTTTTTTAATTATCCCCTCAGTGATTAATTATCTCCTTGTGAATAGAATATATACTATGAGTTTCACCTTTTTGGCTCGCCTCTATTTCTTTTTTGCATATTTTTCATCATCTCTTTTAGTAATTTCGGGGATGTTTTCCTTAGGAATCAACTCATCTAAGATGGGGCGTTATATCCTTTTCATTGGTGTGTTATCCTTTTTTATTGCTTCTATGATGGATGTAGATATAGCTTCTTATCCTCAACAGAGTATGTTGTGGACAAATAGGGAGATGTTTATCTCAACTCTCAGTGTTATAGCGGGGGTGGGGTGTATAAACTATTGGGCGATATATATAAGAGAATCGACACAACACAATATGCTTAAAGCTATGAGGATTATGTTAATCCTTTTAGGAGTAATAGGATTTATCTCTTTTCCAGAGTCTATTATTTCCCTTATTTCAGTCTTTTTATATACAATTGGGGTCTTATTCGGGTTGTCTCGAAAAAGATTTAATCAACTGTAATTGTAAGATAAAAATAATTCTAAAAGTACGTATTCTCACCTTACTATGAGTGTTCTTTTATTTAGGAGCTGTATATACATATAGTAACCCACGAGAATAATCGCGGGTTACTATCTTGGTGTATTAGAAAAATAGTTATTTTAACTTAATAATACTCGAATCATAATCTTTTGGGCTATCAAAGCCTAAGAAGTTCATAATTGTGCTTGCAATAGAAGAAATACCTAAGCCAGCATTAAGCTCTTTATCATATTCTCCCTTATATTCAGGGTCATAGACAATGAAAGGGACTGGGTTTAGTGAGTGAGCTGTTTTTGCTTTAGGAGAACCATCTGCTTTTCTTGAAACATCACCATTTTTATCATGCTCATACATATCATCAGCATTTCCATGGTCTGCTGTAATGAGGAGAACTCCTTTAGCGTCTGTTACTGCTTTTTTAAGGCGCTCAATTTGTAAATCCATTCCTTCCATTGAACATAATACTGCTTGATAATTACCGGTATGACCAACCATATCACCATTAGGGTAATTAAGTTTAATCAACTTATATTCTCCACTTTTAATGGTCTTAAGAACTTCATCTGTTATTTCAGCACACTTCATCCAAGGGCGTTGTTCAAAAGGAACATTATCTGATGGAATTTCAACATAGGTTTCTAGTTTCTCATCAAACTTACCACTCCTATTTCCATTAAAGAAGTAGGTTACATGTCCAAATTTTTGTGTTTCACTAATGGAAAACTGTTTAATATTACTTGCACAAAGATACTCTGCCATAGTTTTATCGATAGTAGGAGGACTTACTAAATACTGAGAGGGTACTTTTAAATCTCCATCATACTCCATCATTCCTGCATATTGAACATTGGGTCTTCTTTTTCGATCAAACTCAGTAAGTTCCTCGGCTTCAAAAGCTTTTGTTATCTCAAGAGCTCTATCACCTCTAAAGTTAAAGAGGATAACACTATCATTATCTACTATTTGTCCAACAGGTTTGCCATTTTCCTCGATTACAAAAGGGGGGAGGTCTTGGTCAATCTTCCCACTCTCTTTCCGTAGCGTTTCAATAGCTTCATGAGATGAAGGGAAAGCTCTCCCTTCTCCTAACACGTGTGTATTCCATCCTCTTTCAACCATTGACCAATCTGCATTATAGCGGTCCATAGTGATAACCATTCTTCCACCACCACTTGCTATTTTCGCATCAAATGAATCATCATTTAATTCACTTAAAAACTCTTCAAATGGGTCAAAATACTCTAAAGCACTCAATTCTCCAACATCTCTTCCATCAAGGAGGGCATGAATTCTCACGTGTTTGACATTAAATTCTTTTGCTTTCACAATCATTTTCTTTAAAGTATCAATATGAGAATGGACGTTTCCATCACTTAAGAGTCCTATAAAATGGAGAGTACTATCATGGGTCTTTACGTTATCAATAAGATTGTTCCATGTTTTTCCACTAAACATAGCTCCACTAGCAATACTCTCTGAAACAAGTTTTGCTCCTTGAGAAAAGACCCTGCCACATCCAATTGCGTTGTGGCCAACTTCACTGTTACCCATATCATCATCACTAGGAAGACCAACTGCAACTCCATGAGCTTTAAGTTTAGTCCAAGGGTGAGATGCATATAATTGTGTAAGGGCTCCTGTTTTTGCTTCTTTTACAGCATCCCCTTCACTATACTTTCCAAAACCAACGCCATCCATTATAACCAATACAATTGGTCCTTCTCTTTCTATCTTATTATTTTTTCTTAACGGTTCAACCATGTAGAATACTCCTAAAATTAATTCTTATCGGATAATATAATAAATATATATATTATTTAGTGAGAGGTAAAGTAACTTTCTCTAGCCACTCTCTCGCCCCTTGTGGAAGGTGATCTTTAAGTTCACTACACACCCACCCATGATACGCATTTAGCATATTTATTTCTTTCTCATCTAAAAGGGATATATCTATGAGAGAGGGTTCAAATGGGCAAAGAGTGAGAACTTCAAAGGTGTAAAAGGGGCCAAATTGTGTAATTGCTTCTTCAAAGACTGAAATCAGATTTTCAAGTCTAATCCCATACTCCCCTTTTCTATAAAGTCCTGGTTCATTACTTACTATCATTCCTGGAACTAAAGGAACTTTTATTGGTTTAGGGGAGATGTTTTGTGGTCCTTCATGTACATTAAGTCGATGTCCCACTCCGTGGCCTGTACCATGAGAATATAATAATCCAGCTTGCCACAAGAACTGACGAGCTAAAATGTCTACTTGGTATCCACAGGTTCCTTTAGGAAACCGGATTGCACTAAGAGCAAGGTTTCCTTTCAAAACCAGGGTATAATCTTGCTTCATTTTTTCACTAGGGGTTCCAAAACTAAGCGTGCGGGTCACATCTGTAGTTCCACTCACATACTGCCCACCTGTATCAAGGACTAATAAGGAATCTCCTTCTAAATTTGATGCACTCATCTTTGTAGCACTATAGTGCTCCATTGCACCATGGGGGCCAAACCCTGCAATAGGTGAAAATGAGGGAGAAAGATATTCATCACTCTCTTGTCGGTATTCTTCTAACTTTTTTGCAATGGTAATTTCTGTAAAAACTTCCTCACTTTCAGCGACATGAGAAAGAAGTTTCACAAGGGCAACTCCATCTAAAAGATGAGCCCGTCTCATCCCCTCTAGTTCTACCTCATTCTTTGCAGCTTTTAAAGTTGTCGAGATATTAATCCCCTCTACAATAGGGACTTTCCCATTTACTACTTCATATATGCTCATTGTGGTTTGCTCAGGACTAAGATAGAGCGATGAAGAATGGATGAGTATATTTAAGATAGCATTCATTGTTTCTTCATACTCAACTATTGTAATTTCTTTTGAAACTTCATGAAGTAGTGAATCACTAAAACGGCTTTTTTGTGTACATAATATAGCTTCATGTTGAGTAATGATCATATAAGAGAAGAAAACTGGGGTATGGGGAAGGTCTGCTGCACGTAAATTTGTAATCCACGCAATGTCATCAAGGGTTGTGACAATAGTGCTATCAGCTCCTTTTTCTTTAAGAGAAGTACGAATCATCTCAATCTTTTTATTTCTCGAAATTCCAGCGATATGTTCACTCACTTCAACGATTGGTGAAGAGGGAGGTAAAGGACGATCTGTCCATATTGAATCGAAGTAATCATCAATTAATAATATCTCTATCTTTTGTGCCTCTATTGCTTTTTCTATAGAGCGAAAAGAAGCTACACTAATTGAGTGTTTATCAATTCCAAGAACCTTGATTGAGGAAGAATGTGTAGAGAGCCACTCAAATGGGTCTAATACCCCTTCTAGCCCCAATTTCTCTAATATTATAGGGGAGTTTTCAACTTCAACAGCTGCTTGAATATGGTAGCGTGAATCTACCCACAGGTGCACTTCTTCTTTGGTGAGAATAACAGTTCCAGCAGAACCAGTAAAACCTGTAATCCACTCTCGTGTTCTAAAACGGGGGGCAACATATTCGCATAAGTGTACATCGGTTCCACTTACATACAGTGCATCAATGTTCTTTTCCTTCATAAAAGTGTGTAGGGAATCTATTTTTTGTGCAATTGTACTCATTTTTTCTTTCTTTTTCCTTTTTTCTTTTTGATGTTTGCATGCTCTTTAGAAATACGCTCTTGTTCCTTTATGTATAATTTCTTTGTGATAGGAAATAATGCTATTCCAGCTATTATCATGATGAGGGAAAGAATTTGTCCCATAGAAATGTTTAGTAATGATTGGAAAAATTCTATTGAAGAGCTCCCTTTTTCCCCTGTTATAATATATCCAAGATGAGAATCAGGTTGTCTTACATACTCAATTGCAAAGCGGAATACCCCATATCCAATAAGGTACCATGCAACTGAAAAACCATGCCATTTCCTTCTTGGTTGAACGATGAAATACATGATGATAAATAAGATAATTCCTTCAAATAATGCTTCATATAGCTGGCTGGGGTGACGAGGTAAACTAATGAGGTCTCCAACTTGATAACTCATTCCAATAGAATCTGCAAAATTACGTACCCACTCTATATTTGTTGAAAAACGGGGAGATGCTGGGAAAATCATTCCCCACGGGGCTGTGGTTATCCTCCCCCACAACTCTCCATTGATAAAATTCCCAATCCTTCCTGCTGTATATCCCAAAGGGATAGCAGTTACTAAGATATCTCCAATATGAAAGAAAGAGAATTTGTATTGCTTGGAAAAAAGGAGGGCACCACACACAGCTCCAACTAATCCTCCATGGTAACTCATTCCAGGAAGGCCAACAAAAGAGCCATTTCTAAATGGCCAGAATATTAACCAAGGTTTGAGCCAATAGTATGCACTTCCTTCATACAATAGGGCAGAAAAGAGACGAGCTCCCAAAATAAGACCTGTTATGGTATATAAAAAGAGGGTGAGTGTGTCGTCATTGCTAATTGTTATTTTACCTCTATTCCTTTGACGAATAAATAATATGTATGTAATAGCAAATGCCACAATATACATCATTGAATACCATCTAATAGGAAGAGAATTAATTACATAAGGAGAAATCCATGCTGGATAAGCTATATAGTTAATCATACCGGTTAAGTGTATTGCCATAATTGATGCAGGTCAACTATGTATGATAATAGTAGCCGGTTAAATAGTTTTGAATTATACTAATAGTATGAAAAAATTAAAAACATTAAGCATTATTCTTATTTTTATAGTAATGGCCACTCAAACGATAGTTTCAAGTGGAGTTGATGAACAAATACTTCCTGCCCTTTTTGCACCAAGTAGTAACACAAGGGTAGCTAAAGAGGATGAAATCTCTAAAAATATGCAAAAACTTGAGTTGCTGTATCGATTAGTCGAAAGAGATTTCCTTTTTGATATAGATCACAAGATGGTCTATGAAGAGATGGCGAAGGGGTTATTTGAAGGATTAGAAGATGAATACTCTGCATATATTGTTTCAAAAGAGAGTACTGATTTTAGTGAAGATACACTTGGAACATATGGGGGAATTGGAGCGTATATCTCTAAAAACTACTTAAATTACAGAGATTTCTCTGATCCTAAAACGTATATGATAAATATCACAAGTGTATTTCCAGGCTCTCCAGCTGAAAGTGCAGGGTTGATGTCAGGAGATCTTATTAGTCATATAGATGGGGAACCTGTTGATGATTTAGAAGCCGATCAATCCTCTAAAGCCCTTAAAGGACCTGCAGGAACAGTTGTTGTCCTTACTATTAAAAGGGGTGAGCTTAGTTTTGATGTAAAGGTAACTCGTAAGAATGTGCAAGTTCCAACAGTCTCAGCCTCTGCTTTAGATAATAATATAGGGTATGTTCAAATTACTCAATTTACAGAGTCAACTGCAAAACAAGTGCAAGAGAAGCTACAGGAGATCAATCTCAATTCACTCTCTTCTCTTATCATAGACTTAAGAAATAACCCTGGTGGAATTGTTGACAGCACACTGCGTATTGCTGATATGTTGTTAAGCGAAGGGAAAATTGTTCAAATTCACTCTAAAGATGCCGCCAGAGATAAGGTCTATGTTGCTTCTGAAGCAATTTTAATCCCAAAAGAGATGCCTGTTGTATTGCTTGTTAACGGTGGAAGTGCTTCAAGTTCAGAAATTCTTGCAGGGGCTCTTAAAGACAATAAAAGAGCTACCTTAATTGGAACAACAACCTTTGGAAAAGGATTAATTCAAGTAGTTTCTCCTTTCTCAGATGGCTACTATACACTCACATGGAGTCAATACAAAACTCCTAATGGGAATGATATTCACAAAGTGGGGGTTCCTGTAGATATAGAGGTTAAAGGGATGAAGGTAGATGAAGAGAATATGGAAGTCTATCTCGAGTTTGTTAATAGTGGAGTAGCTGAAACTTTTGCAAAAGAGAATCCTCTTGGAACATTAGAAGATTATGAAACTTTCATTGAGCAATATATGCCAAAAGATTCTGTGTTAGATGAATTAGTCTATAGGATCGTGTTACGAAGAGAGTATTTAAGAGAGATTCCTTATGAAGAGCGTCCTTTAGCTGATATTGATTTTGACCCAGTATTAAAACGAGCAGTAGAATATTTAAAATTAGGAAAATAGATGCGCGTGTTTATGCTCCCATCCCAATACAATGGGACCGACACAATTACATTAAGAGGGAAGGACTTTCACTATCTAGTGAATGTCCTTCGTCTTAAAGAAGGTTCACACGTAACTTCACGTGATGCCAATGGTACATTTTATGAACTTACTATTTTTAAAATATCTCAAAACTCATTAGAGGCGTATTGTGTAAAAAAAGAGGACTCATATTCAAGTTCCACAGATACATTAAGTGCATACAGAGGCTATTTTCCAGAAATACACCTATTTCAAGGTCTTCCTAAAGGGAAGAAAATGGAAAACATTATAAGACAATGTACAGAAATTGGAATTACTTCTATCACTCCACTTATCTCTACTTTTTGCGTAGCAGATATTTCTAAAAAAGAGGAGATGAAGATTCAACGGTATCAGAGTATTGTAAAAGAGGCACTACAACAAAGTAGTTCCCCAGTAATGACAAAGATAAACCCTTCAGTTGATATAAAGCATGTGATGAAAAAGATCTCTTTTCCTCACCGTCTCCTTATACTTCACCAAATCCCTGAACAAAAACAACCCTCCTTTTTTTCAATCATAAAAAATTTGATTGTAGAAGACGAAAAGGCTCCAATCTATGTTGCAATAGGTCCTGAAGGGGGTTTTAGTGATGAAGAAGTAGGCTCTTTAATCGAGGATGGGGCAAAACAAGTATTTTTACACACAAATATCTTACGAACAGAAACAGCAGCAATAGTTTCTGTTTCAATTCTTCAACAATTTATTATTGACCTATTGAGTCATAACTGAGACATTACGCCACTATCTGTTTTAGATTATCATAGACATAACTTTACACTTTCAACCATCAGGAGTTAGTCATGGCTATGTATCTGTTCACAAAAGATCTACGTTTAAGGGCTACTATAAATAAAACCTTGTTAAAAGGATGCATAAGCACAACAGAAAAAAATCTGATAGAAAAAAGAAAAGAAAAGATTCTAAGAGATCCTCATCCTGTCTTAATCATAGATGAAGGGTTTATGGATGGTGGTGTTCTTCCTTTCTTAGAATATCTTATTTCAACTAATATTCCAGGTCCAAAGATTCTCATACCTAAACAAAAGCAATCCTTTAGCTCATCTGTAAGTGAGGGGGGCATTGCAATTTTATATCGTCCTTTCACGATAGAAGAACTTCTTACCTGTGCAATACGTGTAAGCTCTATAGCTGCTGTAGAGGAACACATTGATGATGAGATGAAAGAAAAGTTAGGAATAATTACTAGAGCAAAAACTACTGCTTCTTTAGTTGGGAATTCTCAAGAGATAAGGAAAGTGAGGGATATCATTAATCATATAGCGCCCCATTTTAGCACACTACATATCAATGGAGAGAGTGGAACAGGGAAAGAGGTTGTAGCCCAATTGGTAAAAGAGCATGCGTTAAAAGGGGGTCCTTTTGAAGTAGTAAATTGCTCAAACATACCACCAACTCTTGCAGATGCATATCTTTTTGGTGCTAAGAAGGGGGCATATACAGATTCTATACAAGATCAAAAAGGGTGTATTAAACGATCTCATGGAGGAATTCTTTTTTTAGATGAGATTGAAGATTTAAGTATTTACATACAAGGGAAACTTCTTCGCCTCCTTGAAACAAAACAATTCACTCAATTAGGAAGTGATGATACAGAGATAAGTGATTTTAAATTAATTAGTGCAAGCAATGTTGATTTAAAACGCCTTGTTGCAGAAAAAAGACTTCGCTTTGACCTATATAATAGAATCAATAAAATTGTTATCACTCTTCCTCCTCTCAGGGAAAGAAAAGAAGATATTCCCCTCTTAATTGATTACTACATGAATAAACACAATGATGAGAGAACGATAGAGCATTCTACATTAGAAGCAATCTTGAGATATGATTGGCCAGGAAATGTAAGAGAGCTCTTTAACACATTAGATCAACTGAGACTCTTTAATCTTCATACTAAAGAATTAACTAGCTCAAAGATATTAGTCGATTCAATATTTCAGATAGTTTCATAAGAAACACAGATTTATATGCAAAGATAGGGATATATCATGCTAATTATATCTATATTCAATTTTCACTTGTTGACAAAATATTCAATTATTAGTATGTTAGTGACCGTTAACATACAAAGGATAATATGAAAGAATATAGTGAAAAACAACAGCACATCATCTCAAGTTCAATGCACCTTATTGTAGATAAAGGAATGAGTAATTTAACAATAAGAAATATTGCAAAAGAAATAGGGGTTACTGAGCCAGCTATATATCGCCATTTTGAGTCTAAACATGCAATTCTCATAGCCCTCATCGATACTCTACAAGCAGCTATTGTTCCCCACTTCTCTTTGATACGGAAAGGAATTGAATCAAACAAATCTACCTTTATCCCGTTTCTTACTGCCCTTTTCACCACTATAGAAAACAATCCATCCTATGCCCTTTTTGTCTTTAGTGAAGAGGCTTTCCATAGTGATCCCGAGTTACGCCCCCATCTATGTAATCTTCTCTCCAAAATTCTCTCATCAATTGAGACTGAGTTTACTCTATTAGAACACTCATCAGATTGGAAGAAGAACATATCTATTAAAGATGGGGCAATTATTATGTTAAGTATTATCCGTTTTACTATAACCAGATGGCACCTTTCTCATGGTACAACTAATCTCATTGACCAAATCGATCCATTAAACAATTTATTACACACTCTCTTTTTCGAGTGAACTATATTTTTTATACAACTAGTTAGTTAACGTTAACTATAGGAGGAACATGAAACTATTTTATGCACTTACAAAAAAGCCACTGTTGATAATTCTATTAATTTTGGCAATCACAACAGGATTCATCATACTTATTGCAGGGAATGCGGAATTAGAAACAGACCTAGATAATTACATGCCATCTACTCACCCTTTGTTTGTACAAAGCAAAGAAAATAGTGAGATATTTGGAATAACAGATGCAATTATGATTGCCATCGAGCATCCAACTTCAATATATAACACAGAAACATTAGAGAAAATCAAACAAATCTCTATCGATTTACCGCAACATTTTGAAGTACTAACAGATACAGAAGTCTCTTCTCTTTATACTGCAAGTAATATTAAAGGGAGTGATTGGGGATTAGAAGTTAATCCTTTTTATGAAAATGCTCCAACAACACCTGAAGCACTAGAAGAGTTACGAGTTAGTGTTCGTTCAAATGAAATGGTTTACAAACGAATTGTGAGTGAAGATGAATCTTCCACCCTTATTATGTTTGAAATTGTTGAAGAGGCAGACACAACCCAACTACAAAAAGAGCTTAATAGCTATGTTACCCAATATGAGGGGCCAGAAACGCTCTATGTAGCAGGAAGGGCAATTGTAGAAGGGGCGTTAGCGGAACTCGGTCCAGCTGATATGTTAAAGATGTTCCCTCTTGTAGTAATTATGATGACGATTCTCTTATACGTATTACTTCGAAGTATTCGTCACACCCTGTTAAACCTCATAATTGTTCTAGTAGGAACGGTGGCTGCTTTTGGATCAATGGCTCTTTTTAAAGTCCCCGTCTACGCAGTTGATACAATGATACCTGTAATGCTTATTGCAATAGGTGTTGCCTATGGAATCCATATGCATAACGCGATTACTCATATTTTACATAGAGAACCTCATATAACAAAAGACAATCTTATACACCAAACCCTCACCCAGATGGTTCGCCCTGTGTCAATGGCAGCACTTACTACTGCAATAGGGTTCTCTGCTCTTATGACGAGTCAAGTTCTACCTGTGCGGTTCTTTGGCCTTTTCTCTGCTATTGGAGTGCTCACTGAAATGATTCTCGCTATCATACTATTTCCCATCTCAATAAGAGTATTGGGTATTCCAAAGGTGAAGCAAAATATCCTCATCAATGAACCTAAAGCTTTGTCGAAAAAGAGCTTTCTTTCCCACTTTGTACTACATAGGCAAAAACCAATTATTATTACAGGTATCCTTCTCGCGGTATTGGGAGTGTACGGAGCAACGCAAATATGGATAGATACAAGCTTTTTAGCAAACTTTGAAAAAGACCACCCAATTGCAGTTACCGACAAATTTGTGAACTCTACGTTTGGCGGGACAAGTTCTGTGAATATCATTTTACAAAGTGAAGAAGAAGACACATTTAAAAATCCCCAGGTATTACTCACTATGGATGAAATGCAACAACAACTTGGCACAAAGAGCCTAGTTGGAGCCTCTTTCTCTCTTACAGATTTCATTAAAAGAATGAATTTTGTCATGAATGATGAAGATGAAAGCTTTCTTTCAATTCCTGATAGCCAAGAACTTATTGCTCAATATTTGCTTCTCTATGATATGAGTGGAGATAGTGAAACTCTTTCTAAAGTTGTTGATTACAATTTTGAAAAAGCAAATATGCAAATACAACTCAAAAATGATAGCTCAGTTCTTATGGAAGAAATTATCAACACTGTAGAGACATACTCTGACCAATTCAAGAATCTAGGAATAGATGTGAGTTATTCAGGGAGTGGATATACTGCATATATTTTCTCTTCCCTCCTCATGGATGGGCAGATTCTCTCTCTTCTTATCTCATTTGTCATCGTAGCTATCTTATTAGCTCTCGTTTTTAAAAATCTACTTCTTGGAATTATTGGTACTATTCCAATTGCCATTACAGCAATAGTTAATTTTGGAGTAATGGGTTTATTAAAGATTCCTTTAAGTTCAGCAACCGCACTCATCTCATCAATAGCAATAGGGATAGGTGTTGATTATGCAATTCACTTAATTGAGCGCTATACATTAAATAGAAGAGTTGGCCTTTCAATAGAAGATTCGGTCAATGAAACTATCGTTCATACGGGAAAAGCAATTGTCTTTAATGCAATAGCTGTCATGGGTGGGTTTATTGTTCTTACCTTCAGCGTATTTCCTCCAAACAGACAAGTTGGAGCACTCATTGCCCTAAACATGGTGGTAAGTGCAACAATGACCCTCACCGTACTTATCGTAGCAATTGTTGCACTCGATAAAAGAAATAAAATTATCAAATAAATAACAAATAAGGAGTTTTTCTATGAAGAAAACAGCGCTATTACTTTCTATTATTATTATTTCAATACTTCCAATTTGGGCAAGTCCAAGTGGACTTGAAATCATGCAAAAAGTATACAACAGAGATACAGGGGATGACATGAAGGCAGACCTTTCGATGAGCATCACAAACTCTCGCGGTTCAACACGTGAGAGAAGCATTGTTCAAATTCGAAAAATTGAAGATGGAATTGAGAAAAAACTTATGTTTTTTACAGCCCCATCAGATGTAAAAGATACAGGATTTCTAAGTATCTCCTACCCATCTGATAAAGATGATGATCAAATGATTTATCTCCCTGCCCTAAAAAGGGTAAAAAGAATTGCAACTAGCAATAAAAATGATTCTTTCATGGGATCAGACTTTACCTATGATGATATGGGAGCAAGAAATCCAGCTAAAGATACCCACTCTATCATCAAAGAAGAAGTTATTAATAATGTTGATTGTTATGTAGTAGAAAGCATTCCTGTTACTCAAGATGGTGATATTACAAAGACTCTGAATTGGATAGCAAAAGATGGCTCTTTTGGACTTAAAAAAGAATTTTATCAAGGGAGTAAGTTGATGAAAACCCTCACAATTAATGATTCAAAGACAATTGATTCAATTATTGTTATCACCGATATGACAATGGTCAATCACGATAAAGGGACTCAAACAAGAATTACTATGAATAATGTTTCATTTAATAACAACTTTAGAGATTCACTATTTAGTGAACGACAATTAAAAATTGGACCTAGATTCTAATAATGGAGAAAATTATGCACAAGAAAACTATTATATTTGCAATTCTAATGATATCACTCACTATTCCACTAGCTGCTACAGATGTAAGCTACAGTGGATTATCACACACAACACTTGCAACTCGCTTTAGTGAAGGAGATATTGCTCACTATAAACAATCAATTGACCTTTCTGTTGATATGTACAAAGGTATTTCTCACTTCTTCATTCAACCGTACGCAACAATATCAAAAGATTCACCCGTTTCTTTTGATATGAGAGAAGCATATGTAGAATTTTATTTCGACAACATGGACTTAAAAATAGGGAAACAAATCATTGTTGCAGGGCAAGCAGATGCCCTTTTCCTCACAGACATCATCTCACCTAGGAATCTATCTGATTTTGTTCTCACAGAAACCCGAGATATGAAAATAGGCGTTCCAGCCATTAAGAGTTCTTTCTACCTTGGCAGTTATACAATTGATGCAATATGGATTACTCAGGCTATTCCTACAACAACCTTTTTGCCATCCTCAATGTGGTTCTCATCTCCATCTCTTCTTCCATCATCAGCAACTATTACAATGACCGAACCAACAGCACCAGATTTGTCATTAAAAAATTCTGAAGTGTTTGCTAAATTACGCTACTTTGGCTCTTCCACAAGTTATGAGATTGT
>CAYVRR010000024.1:28421-29518 GCA_964453215.1 uncultured Spirochaetaceae bacterium
CTGTTGTACTACGAGGTGAAACTAACCTTTCAATAAACAAATCATTTAGTGCTGTTACTACAACACCTGCCCCTTCTGTAGATGTAGAAGAACATAATTATCTACAAGGATTAATTGGAGTAGATTACTCACTCTTTGGTGTTGATATGTCTAGTCAATATATGGTCAGCTTTATTGGAAATTACAATGACAAGATAGTGCATCAAGGTAGATTTGCTAGCGAATATAGCCACTTAGTAACGTATCGAGCACAAAAAAAGTTCTTTGAAGATAGATTCACATTCCAACTATTTTCTCTTATAGAACTTGATCCAGTTAATGCTCTCATTCGTCCATCCATCACGTATGAAATAGAAGATGCTGTATCTGTAAAAGCAGAGGTTCTTCTTTTTGTTGGCGATGATGATGGCTTATATGGAACATATAAAGATAACTCGCTTACATCAGTCTCGTTATACTGGTATTTCTAATTTCATCTACAATGCATTCTCTCCTTGTAGAGCTTTTGATATAGTATGAATTGGAGGGGGTGCATTGTTTTATTTATTCCTTACATACTCCATAAGCAACAGTGTGAGTTCTCTCTATTTAGTATGAGTTTTTTCTCTCTTTATAACACCTTGATATATTATTCAAATATCATTTGTTAACTATTTTCAACATACTACTTGATTTTTCTCATACAAGAAATGTATTGATGAAGAAAGATTTCCTTGCGAGGTTGATGTAAAATTATTACTTAATTCTTGTTTTTATAAAGTTGATATATTAGAAAAAAAGGCTCTAGTATCCTGTGGATAACTTGTGAATTCATTTCAATAATTCTATATAAAAATAGTACCAAAAAAAACAACTATTCCTATATCGTTTTTTATAGTATTTGATGAGTTTTTGTGTATTTCATTTATATACTACATATGCATTTAACATATTCCTATTCCTATAGTATTCTTTACATTTTAAACTTAGTCCAAAAAGGGTACATATTCTATGCTTTTGGTGTCATAGGAAAGGTTGTGGATAACTTGTGTATTAGTGTGTGATAGATTGTGGGAAACTTTGTGAGATTTTAGTGAAATCCTTATTAATTATATAGT
>CAYVRR010000025.1:0-29374 GCA_964453215.1 uncultured Spirochaetaceae bacterium
AAAAGAGAGTACTACATTTCTGTAATACCCTCTTCTTTAATATATACCTATTGTAATAATAGTTCTTAATTAATGCGTTCTCTACCTGCTTCGAGGAGCTCAGCTAATTTAGCTGCAGGATTGTCAAACTTTGAAAGGAAGATCATTGCTGCAATGATGTAAGGCTTGTAGGATGCTTCTTTGTAGAGTGGGACTCTGTAGCGATCGAATACAGATGCAGCGACTTCACCCTCTTTGCAACTCACTCCTGTAATATCTGCAGGTAAGCAGTGCATGTAGAGAGCTTTACCCTCTTTGGTCGTCTTCATCAATTCTTCTGTACATTCCCAATCTTTATGTTTAGCGTTGTTTAGTAGACATCTTTGCTCGAGTTCTTTAAGCTCAGAAAACTTTCCTTCACTTACCATATCTGTTCTCTCTTGCATCACTGCAAATGGAGCCCATGATTTAGGATAGACGATATCTGCATCTTTAAATGCTTCAGCCATGGTATCTACTTTCTTAAAAGAGCCACCAGTGTGTTCAGCATTCTTAAGAGCTACTTCTTCTACTTCACTCATCACGTTATACCCTTCTGGGTGTGCAAGTACTACATCCATTCCAAAGCGGGTAAAGAGGCCAATAATTCCTTGAGGAACTGAAAGAGGTTTTCCATAACTTGGAGAGTATGCCCATGTCATGGCAACTTTTTTACCTTTGAGGTTCTCAACTCCACCAAATTCATTAATTACATGAAGCATATCAGCCATAGATTGAGTTGGGTGGTCAATGTCACATTGGAGGTTCACAAGAGTTGGACGCTGTTCAAGAACACTATCTTCAAATCCTTCTTGAACAGAATCAGAGACTTCTTTCATGTAGGTGTGCCCTTTTCCAATATACATATCATCTCTAATTCCAATAACATCAGCCATAAATGAGATCATGTTTGCAGTTTCTCTTACTGTCTCTCCATGAGCTATTTGGGAGGTTTCTTCATTAAGATCTTGCACTTCGAGTCCTAGCATGTTACATGCGCTTGCGAAACTAAAGCGTGTTCTTGTTGAGTTGTCTCTAAAAATAGAAATTCCAAGTCCACTATCGAACACTTTGCTTGAAATATTATTTTCACGCATAGCTCGTAAAATTTCTGCAACCTGAAATGTTGCTGCGATTTCATCATCACTCTTATCCCAAGTGAGTAAAAAATCATTAAGATACATGTTTTCTGTTTTTAGATTGTTCAACTCATCAATCATCTTTTTGATGGTTTTGGTCTCTTTCATAAAGCCTCCAATATAATTTAATCCTCAAATAGGTTGAGTTATTTCTGAGTATAGCATGAAGTTATAATGATGTCTAGTTATTTTGTTGCGGTTTGTTGCAAGAAAATGGGAGGGTTGCCCCTCCCATAAAGGAATAAAATTGTTAGGAGATTTTTCCTAACTCTTTTAAAATTTTTTCACTTGTGAAAGGCCAGCTTCTCATCCATACCCCAACTGCATCATGTATTGCATTTGCAATTGCAGGAGCTGCACCATTTGTAGCTATCTCACTAATTGATTTCGCTCCATATGGACCAAATTCATCATCTTCATCAATTAAGATCATTTTGAAGTCATCTGGAAGTTCACTTGTCATAGGAACGCCATACGTTGTAAAATCTGGTGTGAGACACACCCCATCTTTATCTAAAATCATATCTTCGTATAAAGAATGACCAATAGATTTGAGAGAGGCTCCGTACATCTGACAAAGAGCAAGTTCTGGGTTAATAGGAGTTCCTGCATCTTGTAAGCCATAATATTTTTGAACCTTTATTTCACCTGTTCGAATATTTACAGCAACTTGTGCAAAGTGAGCTCCATACGGAATAGCTGCATTGTTAGTAACAAATGAGCCATATCCAACAAGCTGACCACGACCAACTCCAGTGAGTGCATCGTGAGAGAGCGTTTTGTAGGTTAACTCTCTCTTTGTCTTAGTACTTACTACCTTCCCTGGAAACACAAGGGTGAGATCTTCTATCTTCTCATCCATCTGTAAGCTAGCTTCTTTTAAAATTTTATCTTTCAAATCATTAGCAGCTTTAAGTGAAGCATTTGCACTAAAGTAGGTACCACTTGAGGCGTAGGCTCCAGTATCAAACATTGTGTTATCTGTATCCCCTGAGAGGATAGAGACTAAATCCATAGGAACTTTCATGACTTCACTTATACATTTAATACTGATTGTGTCAAGCCCTGTTCCAAGATCTGCTCCACCACTGTGAACCATAAACGTTCCATCGGTGTTAAGAACAACATCACAAGTTGAGTGGTCTAGTCCTGGTAGGCCAGATCCTTGTTGAATCATTGCAAACCCTTTACCAATATGCCACTCACTATCACTAGAGTGCTCTTTAACACCCCAATTGATCATTTTAGCCCCCATCTTGAGAGATTTATCGAGGCCACAGCTACCAACAGGGACAACAGTTCCTTCCCTTCCTTCACCTAAGGATTTAAGAATTTCTAACATAAATCCTCGTTCGACTTTGTTCTTTAAGGCAACTTCAAGTGGATCTATCTGTAATTCATCAGCTAACTCTGCTATTGCCATCATGAGCGCATAGGAGCCCTTTGGTGCACCATACCCCTGGTATGCTCCAGTGGGAGGGATGTTTGTGTAGTATGTTGTTACATCAAACTTCATATTAGGACACGTTAAAAGTGGGAGTGTTTTAGAACAGGCATTCATTGGAACAGTGAGACAGTGGTTTCCATAAGGGCCAGTATTGGCTCTTACATCCATATAGACACCAGTTATTGTTCCATCTTTCTTTCCACCCATCTTCACAGTAACTCTCATTGGGTGACGAGTTGAGTTTGCTATAAACTCCTCTTCACGAGTATTTCTGTAATAGATGGGCTCTCTTGTAATCCAGGTGGCGTAGGCAACAACATCTTCAACTAAAATATCTTGCTTACTCCCATATCCACCCCCCACTTTCTCTTTAATGATGTGAACCTTGTTTTCTGGAATCTGGCATACAGTTGCAACAATACGTCTTAGGTGAAATGGAACCTGAGTAGAAGCGTGAACAACGAGGCGATCATTATCTATTTTACTAAAGACTAAGTGAGGTTCTAATGGAGTACATTGGATTTGAGAGCTTTGGTATGTTCTTTCTATCACAATGTCTGCTTCTTTAAATCCTTTTTCAACATCTCCAATAGATCCATGAGCTGCAGCGGCAATGTTACGGCGGTTATCTGCATGGAGGGGGAATGGATAAACAATTTTTCCTTCCCTCTCATCTACCCCTTCATTGTACTCTTTTAAATTTTCTGGCTCCCCTGATAAGTACTCAGCTGCACCGTTTTGTACAATAGGGGCCCCCTCCTTCATTGCCTCTTCTACAGTAAATATAGGGGTGAGCACTTCATAATCAACTTCTATTAATGCCCTTGCCTCTTTTGCAGCGGCTTCTGTTTTAGCAACAATTGCAGCAACTCTATCTCCAACGTGACGCACCTTTTTATTAAACAATCGCCTATCATAAGGAGATGGTTCTGGATTTCCTTGCCCTGCAGACATGTAATAGACATCAGGACAGTTAAACGCTGTAATAATTGTAATAACACCAGGGACCTGTTCTGCCTTACTTGTGTCGATGCTGTTAATATAGGCATGAGCGTAGGGACTTCTTAACATAACGAGGGAAGAAGCATTTGGCTCAACTCTATCTTCCACAAAGCTTTTCCAACCAGCTACCAATTGCCTCCCATCTACTTTTGGTTTTACTTTCCCAATAAAATCGAGGTGCTCTCTAAACTCGGGAGCAATGGGGGTGGTATACTTACCATCTTTCATCTTCTCGAGGGCAAGTTGTACAGCTAGAAAATAGTGTTCATACCCTGTATCTCGAATAAAGATTCCAGATAAGACATCTTTTATATCCGTTCTTGTAGGAGAGGGGTTGTTCTCAATAAGATAGGTGAGTAAAAGGGCTGCAGCAGGTGCATTGTAAGCAGATTGAACAACACCACTATCTATCATAGCTTCTTGAACAATACTAAGCTTTCCAAGTTTACTTAAGCTATGTGCTGTTCGTATCTCTTTCCCATCTGCTGATGCTGCAAGTGTTAAGTTAGCATACACAGGAATCCCATTTAATAAGATAGTGTCACTTCCAGCAAACCCTTCTCTGTCATCACTGTCACGAACACTAATGAATCCATTATTCACTAAAACAGATTGTAGTGTATCGCTTGGTTTTATTTTTGTTGTGATCTTCTTGTGATCAACAATGAGTGTAATAATCATTACTTGCCCTCCTTTTGACTAATTGCAAGGCACTTTTTGTACATAGATGCCACACTTGAACCAACTATATAGTGCTTATAACTTGCACTGCCAGTTATATCATCAACAAATGCAATTTCACTGTTCACAACTGTTGCAACATCATCTGGGTCTGTAAATTGTCTCTCCATAATTCCATCTTCTACTTTTTTCAATCTGATAATTCCTGTGCCTCTAATTGCTGCAAAAATTCTCACATCAGTTAACGCACCCTCCTCAATTGAAGTTCCAAAGGAGATGGTAATAGCTGCAGGAGATTGTTGAGTTCTCGCAAAACGCTCTGAGTAGACAACTCTTTTAGGTCTATTTAGTTCAATTGATAGGATGAGGGACCCAATAAAGTGATCCTTAAATTCATGGTACTCTCTTAGTGGGATATTCTCCACACTGTACTCACCATCAACAGAGATATCTTTAATATTTATCCGTGCTTTTGCAGCCAAAAGGGTTGCAATAAGATATGAATCATCCCTCATTGCACCAATATTTCCACCGATAGTTGCCATATTCCTTTTTGTAAAGGAGCCACAAAAACGAACTGCTTCTTTGATGTAGGAAGGAACTACTTCAGAATTGAGAATATCAGTAAATGTAGCCATTGCTCCAATAGTGACTTTATGAACATCCTTTTGTATGGTGTTGAGATTAATTGAATCTAGTGAGACAACTTTATCGTAGGAAAGGGGACTTCCTAGACGTTGTATCTCTGTGCCTCCAGCAATAAAACCTGCACGTGAGCCCCCTTTTTGAATCTCTTTAAGGGCTTGTTGTACCGATTCACCTTTAATATATTCGCTTATCATACTAACTCCTTTTATCAGCTTTTTTTAATAATCTTTCACTAATTTCATTAATCTTACCTATAAGTTCTTCTTGATTAACACCTCTCACTTCTCTTTTATCTACAACTACTTCACCATTAATTATAGTGTATTCGCTTTGGTGGTCAAACCCACAAAACAAAAGAGCTGCAACAGGGTCACTAAGGGCTCCTGCATAGCCAAGAGTGTGAACATCAAAGATGCCTATATCAGCAATCCAGCCCTCTTCTAACTTCCCTATCTCTTCATATTGAAGAAGCTTTGCACCACCTATGGTTGCAAGGGTGAGGGCTTGTTTTGCATTGAGCGCATCAGCCCCTTTTTCAACTCGTTGAAGTAAGAGGGCATTTCTTACTTCTCCAAGCATATCAGATGAATCATTAGAGGCAGATCCATCAACGGCAATACCAACATTAATACCCCTTTCTAGCATCTCTTTTACCCTACAAATACCAGAGCCAAGTCTCATATTAGAAGAGGGGCAGTGGGCGATATGGGTGCCAGTTTTTGCAAGCAAGTCTAACTCATCGTCATTAAAGTGTATTCCATGAGCAAAGAACACATCACTTCCTATCATTTCACACTCACTCATCACTTCTAATGGGCGTTTACCATACATTGAGATACAAAAATCATTCTCATCTCGTGTTTCTGCTAGGTGTGTGTGAATTGCGACACCATGAATTCGAGCTAACCTACTTGTTTCTAGCATTAACTCTTTTGTTACACTAAATGGGGAACAAGGAGCTAATACTATCTTTCGCATTGATCCAAAAGATCTATCATGATAAGTATGAATTACCCTTTCACTATCTTCTAAAATCTCATCGAGAGTTTGTACGACAGAATCTGGTGGAAGTCCTCCATCCTTTTTACTTAAGGACATCGACCCTCGAGTTGGACTAAAGCGCATCCCAAGTGTTGCAGCAGCTTCAAACTGAATTCCCATTAAATCCCCTTTGAATCCTTTTGGATAGAGATAATGGTGATCTGTTGTAAGGGTACATCCTGTTTTAGCAAGTTCAGTCATTGCTAAAAGGGATGAGTAATAGATTGCCTCTTCATCAACACCTTTCCACACTTCATAGAGGTGGGTAAGCCAATCAAAGAGCTCAACATTTTGCACCTGGGGATGATTTCGTGTGAGTGTTTGATAAAAGTGGTGATGAGTATTCACCATTCCTGGCATCACAACATGATGTGTACAATCAATAACTCTCACATCCTTTGGATATGGATGAGACCCTGTTGGGACAATACTTTTTACAATATTACCAGATATGAACATATCCATATGTTCAAGGGCATCTTTTGTAGTATCTGTTACGAGTCTAAATATATCTTTTAATACAAGTGTAACACTCGTCATGTTTTCCTCCAATTATTCTTAATCAGTTAGCTTAATATGACCTCATTTGTACCAATTGCAACTTGATTCAAAAAGTACTCTATCATTCTCTTTGTAGAAGACCTTCTGTATTGAGGCATAGCGTGGGGGCTAAGTATCTTATTATATGAATCACTTACTAAAGGAATCTTCTCTTTTAGTTTTGAAACATGGGTGCCAATAATGATGTTTTCAACTTCTCGGCTCCTTGCAACCTTTGGGCCACTCGCTCCATTAGCGGATCTAAAATCTGTAATAATACCATCACTATCAATAGTGATTGCTGCACTCATACTAAGCTTACTAATAGCATTTGCCCGTCTTGTGCCAATTTTCCTATACCACACATGGGTATATGGAGTTGTGGGAAGAGGAATCCTTATTTCAGTAAGAAGTTCATCGTCTTCTAATAAAGTCTCTTTTGGTCCACATATAAATTCATCTAAGAGCATTTCCCTTGTCCCTGTAGCACTTACGAGCACAACAGAAGCATCCATCATAATAAGGGGGACAGGAAGGTCTCCTTTAGGGGAGGCGTTACAAATATTCCCCCCTATTGTTGCAAGGTTTCTTAGTGAGTGGGCTCCCATCAAACTTGCTGTTTTTCTAATAGCATATGGAACTAAATCACTATCTTCTATTTCATGACAGTGGGTAGCTGCTCCTATAATAAGTCTATTGTCTTTAACACTGATGTGTTGTAACTCAGGTAGTTGTGTAATAATCATGACAGGCCACGGAAATGTAGGGACTACTCCAGGAGAGCGACGGTGAACAACCATTAAGTCAGTCCCTCCAGCTATAGGTTTTGCCCCCGTTTCTTTTCTAATTCGTAGGGCATGAGCTAAATCAGTTGGGATATAACAAGTTTCTACCATAATCCATCCCCCTTTAGGGCAGCTAATTTGATGCTTTCAATTATAAGGTCATACCCTGTACACCTACAAAGGTTTCCAGCTATACCAAGACGAATCTCCTCTTCTGTTGGGTTGGGAGAACGAGATAAGAGACTTTCAGCAGCAATAACCATTCCAGGAATACAGTAGCCACATTGAACAGCTCCCCCATCTGCAAAAGCATCTATGATAACTTTACCCCTTTTGGTCTCTCTCAACCCTTCAATAGTAACGATATTTGATCCTTTAATCGCTCCTATTGGAACCATACAGGTTGTAATAATTTTACCATCTCGTAGTACTGAGCAGGCTCCACACTCCCCTTCTCCACATGCTTCTTTTGTTCCAAAAAGACCAAAATCTTCTCGTAGTACATCAAGTAATCTTTTTAGGGGATTACAGGTAATAGAAACCTCTTCATCATTTAGTGTAAATCGTATTTCATCTATCATTATATCATCTCCCCTAAGGTCTCTGGTGGAATCGGGATTGAAGAGATTGTTTTGTTGATTGCCCTTGAAACTGCATCAACATAGGCAGCACTAGCGCCGTTACAAACCAGTTCTCCCATCCCTTTAGCACCTGATGGGCCAAATTCGTATGGATTATCTACAAGAGTACATATTTGAGATGGGAAATCCATACTCGTTGGAATGATGTAATCTGAAAGCCCTACTTGTTTAAATCCAGTTTTCTTACTGAAATCGAGTTTTTCCATCGCAGCATACCCAAGAGATTGTATAATCCCACCATTAATTTGTCCATGAACGATAAGTTCATCAATTGCAAGACCTACATCGTGACTCGAATAAATTCCTTTTGTCTCAACTTCAAGGGTAAGTGGGTCAACTTCTACTTCAACAACACAAGCACCCCATCCATAGCCAATATAGGCATCTCCTTGGAATGTGGTTTGATCCCATGGGAACCCAGAAGGGTGCTCATATTCTTCTTGAACAATAACCTCACCCTCTTCATCCATTCTCTTTTTAAGAGAGATGGCAGCTCGCTCAGCAATTTTACCAACAATCATCGTTGACCTTGATGCAACCGTTGGACCACTATCTGCAACTAGGGAGGTGTCAGGTTGAGGGTACCGCACTCTGTGAGAAGGAATATCTAGGGCATGAGCAACTATTTTTATTAAAGATGTTTGAAATCCTTGTCCCATCTCTGTTGAACCAACAAGAATATCTACGGTGTTATTTGGGTTCTTTCTAAGCTTTACTTTTGCTTTAATAATCATTTGCTCCCCATTTCCAGTAAAAGCTCCTCCATGATTATAAAAAGAGATTCCAATTCCTTTATATGATCCCCTTTCGTACAGGGCAACCTTTTGTCGATACTTACTTGCATCCATTACTTGCTCTACCATCTCAGGAAGGACAACTTTTTCATATATATGTCCACTCGTTACTGTTTCATCCCCTTTTTTCAAAAAGTGTTTTTGTTTGAACTCTAAGGGGTCAATATGTAATTTATCTGCAATATGGTTAAGGTGTACCTCTACAGCGAAAAGAGTTTGTGGGGCACCAAAACCTCTAAAAGCATCTGATGGGAATGTGTTTGTAGCAACTGCTCTTCCCCTCACCCTAGAAGAGGGTATATTATAGACACCAGTTGCATGAAATACACCTCGCTGAAGGACAACGTAGGAGCATGATTCATACCCCCCAGCATTGTAGACAACATCAATATCCATCGCAGTAATATTGCCATGTGTATCGAGTGCTGTTTTAAATCTTGTTCTACTTGGATGCCTTTTTACTGAATAGGCGCTATCTTCAAAACGGTCAAATATTAACTGAACCGGTTTTTTTATTACATAAGTTGCAACAAGGAGTGGCCCTGCGAGGACATCTGGAAAGTGCTCTTTTCCACCAAAAGCGCCACCAGTTGCTGTTTGACGAACAATAATATCTTCATAGGGTCTGTTGATGAGGCTCGCAATTGATTTTCTAATATAAAAAGGGCATTGAGCACTCGCGTAAATAACAAACTTTTCCCCTTCAGGAAGGGCAACTGCACCATTAGTTTCTAAATGTACATGCTCTTGCCAGCCGGTGTGTATCTCATCTTCAACAATTTCATGGGCTTCACTAAAGGCTTTTTCTATGTCTCCTTTGTTGATGGTAAAATCACAAAAGAGGTTATTATCATTAACAAAAGCGCCCCCCTTACACATAAGGCCTTCTTCAATGGTAACAGCATATTCAGCTTCATCATAAGAGATTTCTACGTTATCAAGAAGGTCTTCTAAGACAGCTTTATCTGGCCCTACAAGGAGGCCAATGGTTTCACCAATATATCTAACTTCATCATCTGCAAAGCACTTGTAGTCAGATTTAATCATGACAAGCTGATTCTTTCCCCCCTCTGGAATATCTTTATGGGATATAAAGTGATATCCTTCTAGAAGAGGAGGAATTACGATACTCGTAATCTTTCCTCTTGGAACTGAAGAGCGGACCATTTTAGCATATACCATATCATCAAATGTCATATCCGCAATATATCGTAGAGTGCCAGCAGCTTTTGCTACTGCGTCAACTCTTCTCATTGGTTTACCAATAGAGGTATGTTGCATGAGGCAACCTCCTAATTAACAGTGACAACAATCTAAGTTGCTATCATGTGGTTAAAACTTTCTTCACAGTTAATTATGTATAAAAAACAAACGAAGTGGTGTTATGATAATTTTATCTATTAACACCACTTCAGTATACTCTAGGTTATGAGTTTTTTCTACTTATTTGCATCTAAGGTATAAGGGAGCATTGCGTAGAAAGCAGCACAAATTTCTAAGTCATCTACTCTTGTAATTTCATTAGGTGCGTGTGCTTGATTCTCATCACCAGGGCCAAACCCAATGGCTGGGATTTTATGTCGTCCAGTTGTAGCTACTAAGTTAGTACTAAATGTCCACTTGTCAACAACAGGCTCTTTATCAAACAAAGCTTTATGAGCTTCAACTCCTGCTTCAACAAGGAAATGGTCTCTATCAATCTTCCATGTTGGGAAGTAGAGTTCTTGGTGATACTCTTTCTTTGTCCAACCAAGTTTTTCATAGATAGGCATTTCAACAATAATATCTTCTGGTTTGTCTCCTGTTGCCTTCGCGACATACTCTTTTACTTGGCTAATAGCTAAATCAGCATCTTCACCCCATGTTAAGCGTCTGTCACAATAGAGCATTGCATAGTCTGGAACTGCACATTGGCTAGGACCTTTCACATCCATTTGAGAGACGGTGATAGTTCCTTTTCCTAAGAAGTTATCTTCATCTGGAAGTAAATCTTCATTAAGTTGTTCAATTGCAAGGGCAGCTCGGCTTGCTTTATAGGCTGCACTTACTCCCCTTTCTGGAGCACTTCCGTGACAGCTAATTCCTTTTAAGAAGACACGAATTTCCATTCTTCCTCTATGTCCTCTGTAGAGGCGACATGAAGTTGGTTCAGTTGAAACAACTAAGTCTGGTTTAAATTTCTCTTCTTCAATTAAATATTTCCAACACATACCATCACAATCTTCTTCCATAACAGTAAATGTGAAATAGACACTATATTGACCACCGTAGCCAAGTTCTTTAAGAATTCTTCCAGCTGTGATCATAGAAGCAGCGCCACCTTTTTGGTCACTTGTTCCTCTTCCATATACTTTTCCATCTTTAATTTCACCACTAAATGGATCAAAATCCCAGTTATCGAGGTTTCCAACTTCAACAGTGTCTATATGTGCGTCAAAAGCGAGTTCTTTTGGACCATATCCTACACGAGCGATAACACTTCCAAGACCATCAATTCGTACTTCATCAAATCCAGCTTCTTCGCAAAGAGTCACAATAAGACGACATACTTCCTCTTCCTTGCTGCTATATGATTTTACTTTAATCATTTTTGAAAGGTTTTCAGCTGTATACTGACGATACTTTGCAGCCATTGTTCTGATTTGTTCATTAATTGCCATGTCAACTCCTGTAATTTTATTTCATCAATCCTTGATGAATATGTTTTATTATTTTTAGTGAGCAGATAACGTATCTACTTTTTTCCACACTCTTTTACCAACTTCAGCAGCTTTTGCATAAATTTCTTCTAGATCGAGGTCTAACTCTCGATGGTTCATTATCATCTTACCTTCAACCATCACACTATCAACTGCATTACTACTCATACCCCACACGATGTGAGTCGCAATATTATCATCAACAAACGGGGTTGGGCTGTGGTAATCTAACACGGTGATATCTGCTTTATATCCTGGAGCTATTTTACCAAACTGCTCTTTAAAGTACTTTTCTAATAAGGAGTTTCCCCTTGTTAGCACTTCTACAAAGTCAGCGGGCCACCAAGAACCACCATTGTCACGGTGTTTAAAGAATGCTAATTTAATCTCTTCAAACATATTCCCACCACATCCATCGGTTCCAAGAAGAAGGTTGTTCACACTCTGGAGTTTAGAGAAATACCCAACGTGGTTGTTCATATTGCTTCTTGGGTTGTGTGCCAAGAAGACCCCTTTTTGATTCATCTTCTCAATTTCATTATCGTTTAGATAGAGGCCATGAACTAATAATGACTTATCACTTAAAAGCCCAAAAGAGTCGAGTCGGTCAATAATATCCTGATGGTAGATATGGTGTGAATGAGCTACATCATATACATCCTCTGCTATGTGAAGGTGAATACCTCTGTTTGATTGATCAACAGCATCTTTCATCACTTCAAGCCCTTCGTTACAAATAGTAAATGGAGCGTGTCCACCAACCATTGCTTCAACTAAAGGCTTATTGCCCCTCTTTCTCTCTCTATCTACACTCTTAGCAAAATCAATGTTCTCTTTTGCTCCCATCTTTACTTCTTCAAGTCCCCCATTACGATTAGTGATTTCATAACAGGTTGCTCCCCTAATTCCAACTTCTTTCATCCCTTTAGCAATAGTTTCTAAAGATCCTTCAATGAAGGAGGGGGATGCGTGGTGGTCAATACAGGTAGTAGTTCCAGCTAAGACTGCATCAATGGAGCAAATGAGAGATGAGTAGTAGATAGCTTCTTCATCCAATGCTCTATCTACCCTCCACCACCACTCTTTGAGTATTTGGATAAAGTCATTTTGAGGTCCACTATTGACGAGCATCCCTCTACTTAGACCAGAGTAGTAGTGGTGGTGAGAGCAAACCATTCCTGGGAGAATGAGTTTCCCACTCATATCATAGACACTACTTTCTGGATATTTACTTGCTGCATTTTTAGCAACTTCAACAATGAGGTCATCTTGAATTACCACATCCAATCCGTGAATGACACGGTATGGAGGAATTGTTTGAACTACAGATCCATTTTTTAATATAGTATAGGCCATTATTACTCCCTTCTCTATAATTCCACAGGTCCTAATAAATAGGAGTGGTTTAACATAATTTCTTCAATAATTGCAGAAACTTCTCGAGGTAATCCGTCACTCAACACACCATCTTTATCTAAGGTGAGAGTGTGTTTTTTCCCATCAAGTCTCACTACTACATTATCATCTGATACAAAGAAGCCAGGATTTGTTGAGTTCTCAAAGTCTTTCATGAGGTTATAAATAGTAAGCTTATCTTTGTATGGATCGCCTTGATGTGGGCAGAATGTTCCACAGTTTCCACACTCATTACAAAATGCATCAATGTGAACAATCTGGAATGGGTTATCAAATAAGTCATTCCTCTCTCTCATATCGATTGCTATGTTTGCCCTGTTTGGACACACATCAACACATTTATTACAAATATAATTACACTCTAAACATCTTACTGACTCACGAGTACTAAAAGCTTCAATGTGGGAAGGATCAATACTCTTTGCAATGCGCTCTTTCTTACTTCTGATGGTAGCAAAGAAGTCATCTTCTGCAGCGATGAGTTCATCAAGTTCTTCATCACTCAATTCTTCTTCATCTTCATCATCATGGCAGTGACAATCATGGTCATCATCATCGCAATCACATTCATGTTCATCAACCTCTTCGTATGAACCTAAGACTTTATCGATAGCAGATTCTACTGCTTTTCTTCCACTTGCAATACATCTAACTATAGTAGATGGTCCACTTTGGGCATCTCCAATGACATAAACCCCTTCTACTGTTGATTCGAGGGTCTCATCATCTATTTCAGCCCACCCTTTATTCGTAATCGGAATACCAAATGAGTTTAAAAGCGGTCCATCAACTTTTTCACCAATAGCTGTGATAAGGGTATCAACTTTCAATTCGACTGTTTCATCTGTAGCAAGAGGTCGGCGCCTTCCTGATTCATCAGGATCCCCTAATTTCATCTTTCTACAAATAAGAGTTCCATCCTCTTTATACTCTTCAGGGTTAGTTAAGAAAATAAACTTTACCCCTTCAGCAATAGCATTTTCATACTCTTCAAAGTCAGCTGGCATCTCATCTTCTGTTCTTCTATAGAGGACTGATACATTCTTTACTCCATCAACTCGTAAGGCAGAACGAGCGCTATCCATTGCAGTGTTTCCACCACCAACAACAACGACATTCTCACCAAAAGAAAGAGTCTCTTTCCTTCTAAAAGCGTTAAGGAATTCAAGAGAAGCTTTCACTTTTGAAGTATCTCCTTTAAGAGGAATGTGGTTATCTACCTCTGCTCCCACAGCATAAAAGAGGTAGCTAAAGCCACTTTTATGAAGAGCATCAACTGTAAGATCTTTATTGTCAGCACTAAAGATAAATTCAACTCCATGTTGAGCAATAAAATCTATATCTGCTTGAAGAGCACTCTCTGGGAATCTAAAATCAGGGATTACGTATCGAGTAACTCCCCCCGCATTAGCCTCTTTTTCATACACTGTTACATCAAACCCAGCTCGAGCTAAAAAGTATGCAGCAGAAAGACCAGCAGGACCTGCTCCAATTACAGCAGCTTTGATATCTGCTTTTTCAGGTTTTTCCCACCTTTTAATATATTCAGCAAATCCATTCTCTGCAGCTATCTTTTTCATCTCTCTAATTTGTACAGTCCCTTCATAATCGAGTCTTGTACAATGATACTGACACTGATGGTCACAAATATATCCTGTGAGATTTGGTAGGGCGTTGGTATCATAGATGACTTCAAGGGCATCTGCGTATCGCCCTTCTCCAACTAATGAGATGTAATCAGGTACCGCTTGGTGGATAGGACATGCAACCACACAAGGTGCTACATAGCAATCTGTGAGGGGAAGGGGTGTAGGAACAGAAGCTACATCATCGCCTCTAAAGACTTTTTGTGTCTCTTCAAGTGTAAGGCTCTTAAGAGCTAACTTTTCTAACCTTTCAACGTCAATACTCTTAGCATCCCATGTGTTAGAATCTTTCTCTAAAATCTCAGCCATCTGTTTAAGTCTGGTATATCCACCTGGTTTAAGTAAATCTGTTGCAAGGGTTATTGGTCTAATTCCAGTTTCAAAGATTGAAAGAACTGATAAAGCATGTGCTCCACCACTATAACTTATAGGGAGTTCTCCATTGAACTCACGCGACAAGAGGGCTCCAACACGTGTACTGATTGGAAGAAGAGTTCTTCCACTCATATACATCTCTTCTCCTGGAAGAACTCCTTGGTCATTCACAGAACCAAGAGTGTTCGTAAGTTTTACTCCAAATCCAAGACCCTCTTTTTTAGATAGGTCAACGAGGCGATGGAGCATACTTATTGCATCAGGATATTGTAAATCATGCTCAAAACTCTCTCTACTGAGGTGTAGGTATTGATACCCGAGGGTATCTAATATTTCTCTTACTGTGTCGTATCCTAAAAGAGTTGGATTAAGTTTAACGAAAGTGTGTAGTTTTTTCTCTTTCAAGATATACGAACAAATAGCTTCAATTTCAGCTGGAGGACATCCGTGCATAGTAGATAAAGTAATGGAGGGGCTTATGTTGTGGGATATCTTATCAGGGAGAGTTGAAAGCTTTTTATAAAGGTGTTCAAATTTTGTGTCTCTTAAGAAAGACTCTTCACTAATGAGAGCTTTGAGTGTTTCAATGTAGGAATCAAATACTACTGACTTTTTTGCATCAATCATTGAATCAATATATTGTTGCATCTTCTCAGTTTTAATCCCTGCTAGATCATAACCAACACTCATATTAAAAATAAAAGAGGGGGCAGTAAATTCACCATCAGCAAAAAGAGCATCAAGAAGATGGAGAATGATGTATGCTTTCACATATTCATCATGAGCTTTAGGGAGGGTAAACTCTGTTGACCACTCAACGTTGTACCCCTCATCTCTCACATCAATACATGGTTTTTCAACTTCAAGAGTGTCGAGTACTTGTACCGTCTTTAACTCCATGAACCTTCCACCAACTAAATAACTTGCTACAATGTTTTGAGCAAGTTGTGTATGTGGACCAGCTGCTGGCCCTAAAGGAGTGGCGCAGTGTTGATCAAATACAGTGATACTCTTGGAAGGGTTAACTTTGTAAAATTGATCTTCATGAATATTAAAAATTGATTGTTGCTGACGATACTCACTAAATATTCTCGTAATTAGTTCCTCAAAAGGAACAGCTCTCATAATATCACCCATTATAAGTATATTCTCCTTGTAATTGTGTAAATGAAAAGCCTAGGCTTCACCTCTTCTATTGTAAAGAAGAATCAAGAGAAGTCAATTGTTTTTTGCAACACTATGCAACATTAATCGATTATTTTAGTTTCTCTACAGTCTTTTTGAAATATGGTAGTTTCATATAATAATTGCCTTTAACTCAAAATTAAGTTTACATTTCTACCTTTAGCATAATTTTTCAATTTCTAATTGCACTAACGTACCAATCGTGATAATCTTTTCAAGATAAACCAAACTAAAGGAACCATGGAGGATTCAAAGAGTGTTCAATCTAATTAATCTCGAGGTGAACAAAGAAGTTCGTGCAAGAAACGTGAAATTATGTCGCGAAAAAGGTATTATTTTACCAACCTTTGCTCAGATGGTAGATCCATCAACAACCCCACAAAAAGTAAAAGATGCCCTCTCCACTATGGGTCTATGGGACATTCATAGTGAAAACCTCTTTAGAATTAACTGGAAAAATGAACCAGTGGAGAAAGGGGGAGTGTTTGGAGGCGTTAATTATGTTGAGGTTCCTAAAGCTCTTACTGGAACAAAGGCGAGAATCCTTGCCCTTGCAGGTAAGTGGTTCCCTACTGGAGTACATAAAGTTGGAGCAACTTATGCTTGTTTAGCTCCAGCACTTGTGAGTGGAAACTTTGATGCAGTGAATCAACAAGCAGTGTGGCCATCTACTGGAAATTACTGTCGTGGCGGTGCCTATAATAGTGTCTTATTAGGGTGTCAATCAATTGCAATTCTTCCAGAAGAGATGAGCCAAGAGAGATTTAATTGGTTAAAAAGCGTTGCTGGAGAAATCATTGCGACCCCTGGATGTGAATCAAACGTCAAGGAAATATTCGATAAATGCCATGAACTTGATGCTGAGCGTGGTGAAAGTATTGTTATCTTTAACCAGTTTGATAAATTTGAAAACTATCTCTGGCACTACACAGTAACTGGTGCTGCCATGATTGAAGTCTTAGAGGAGCTCAATATACAAGCAGAAAATGTTCGTGGGTATGCCTCCTCTACTGGCAGTGGTGGAACTCTTGCAGCTGGAGATAAATTAAAAGAGCTCTATCCTCATGTGAAAATTGTTGCTGGAGAAGCTCTCCAGTGTCCAACTCTTTTAAGAAATGGGTTTGGTGGTCATAGAATTGAAGGCATTGGTGATAAACATGTACCTTGGATTCATAATGCGAAAAACACTGACCTTATTGCAGCAATTGATGACCAAGATTGTATGGATATTTATCGCCTGTTCAATGAAGAAGCTGGACTTGATTACTTAAGAAGCCTCGGGCTTGATGAAAAGGAGATTGAAAACCTCTCCCTCTATGGAATTAGTGGGGTTGGAAACTTACTTATGGCAATCAAACTCGCCAAATATTATGAATTAGATGAAGATGATGTAGTCTTTACTGTTCTCACCGATGGCTCTGAAATGTATACTTCAAGACTCACTGAACTTAATGAAATGCAAGGTGAATTTACCTCCCTCGATGCTGCTAAAGTTCACGCTGCTTCTCTTATGCACCAAGGAATTGATAATATAAAAGAACTTGGATACTATGATAGACTCAGTGTTCATAATTTAAAGTATTATACATGGGTTGAGCAACAGGGAAAAACGTATGAAGAAATTACAGCTCAATGGTATGATAAGGAGTACTGGAAGCAACTTCCTGGTATGGCAGATAAAATTGATGTTTTAATTAATGAATTTAATGAAGAAGTTGGCCTCATATAAGAGTAACAAAAAATGTGTTTTTCTTACAAGCCGGGCCCCCTTAGTGGTCCGGTTTTTTTCTAGATATGGTAAATAAGGAGTTTTATATGCGTTTTCATTATGAGTGTTGTGATTGTAATAAACTCTATTACAGTGATGAAGTAATGTATCTTTGCCCTGAGTGTAATGCAGAAAACAATGATTCAACTGTGATGAGAAAAGGGAATTTAATTGTGCATCTGAACAAAGATGACACTGATAAACTTCTTAGAAAAAAAGATCTCACTTTTTATGATTTTTTCCCCTATGAAGTTCCCCACATTGATGCTTTCCCTATTGGCCCTACCCCTATTTCGACTCCTATTAGATTGAGAGAAAAATATGGGATGAGCAACATCACCTGCAAAATGGATAGCACGCTCCCATCTGGCTCTTTTAAAGATAGAGCAAGTCAACTTATCATTGGGCAAGCAAAGTACCACAATGAGACGAGTATTGCACTTGCCTCGACTGGGAATGCTGGTGCTGCAATGAGCTGTGCTGGAGCTGCCTATGGCGTTAAAATAGTATTATTTGTACCAGAGACTGCTCCTGTGAATAAATTAATGCAATCAGTGTTATATGGAGCTGAGGTTGTTCCAGTAAAAGGTTCGTATGATGATGCTTTTGCCCTCTCTATTGCTTACACAGATTCTTTTGGTGGAATCAATCGAAATACTGCCTACAATCCAATGACAGTAGAAGGAAAGAAATCGGTCTCCATTGAATTGTTCCTACAAATGGGAAGAAAAGTTCCTGATGTTGTGTATGTTTCTACAGGGGATGGGTGCATCTATGCTGGTGTAGTGAAAGGCTTTTTAGATCTATATCAAGCAAACCTGACTGACAAGGTGCCAAAGGTTATTTGTGTTCAATCAGATAGGTCAAACGCAATAGCAAAGGCGTGGGAAACAGGTGAATATAAAAATGTTGAAGCAACTACGATTGCAGATTCAATTAGTGTCTCCTCCCCTGCGAATGGGAGGATGGCTGTTCGTTATATCAATGAGACTAAGAGCTGGGCAACTGTTGTAAGTGATGAAGATATTCTTTCATCTCAATTAGAGCTTGCTAAAGATGGTGGGATATTTGTTGAACCAGCTGCAGCATGTGCATGGGCAGGGTTTGTAAAAGATAGAGAAAAGTTAGAAAAGATCTACTCAAAAGATGTAGATGTATGTGTTCTTCTTACAGGGGTTGGATTTAAGGATATGGCTGTCTTTACAGGTCGAGTCACAATGCCCCCATCAATTGAGAACTCTGTAGAGGCTGTTCATAAGAGATTTAATTCTATCTAGTTGAATTCTCCTATCCCCTAGTGTTATACTCCTTGTGTACAAACAAGGAGTTTTTTATATGCAAAATATACTTATAGGGGTCGCAATTGGGTTCACCCCGATGCTTGTTCTCCTCATTATACAAATGACAAAAAGTTCTCAAAAACAAAAAGAGCATAATCTTCAAATTGCAAAACTTAAAGGGATGCTCACCGATCGGATGGATTTAGAATCTGATGGACTTGGCAAATTAAAAGAAGAAATCAATGAATTAAAAACAGCAAATGAGAATTTAAGAATATCATTACGAACGTACTCTCAAAAACCTGGAAGAAAAGAGATGGCGAGACTTCAGGTGTATCAACAGGCAGCTGACAGGTTAACAATTAATGCACCAGGTTTTGGTGCAGCATGGCAAGCTGCCCTTAAAGAGAGTGAAACTGAGTTTGAAAAATCTTTTTATGGAGTACAACCTTTTGTAAAGAAAGTGATTCCCCTTAAAAATAGTGACGCAAAGCTCCTTAATCGAGATTAATCATCTTCATAGAGTTCATGAACTAAATCCCACGCTTCAGCATCGCCTTTACGAAGTTCAGTAAGTATTTCATAATAATAAAGGAGCATCCCAAGCTGTTGATCCACAATATCTTCTATATCCATGTCACCTAGGTGACTCACAGACTCATCCCCTTCTTCTAAGTTCATTAATCGATGGTACTCATTAATCATATCCTCTTTTTTCCAATAGATAAAATTGGGGGCGTCCATGAGTAAAAGAGGCTCATAACTGTGCTTCTCTAAATCTCGACCAGTTCTTTCAATCTCGTCACTGCTTGCATCTTCACTTAAATGTTCAAACATCTCTAATGTGTATTTCATCTTTATGACCTCATATAAGAAAATATATTCTGTCTCTTAGGGTAATCGATAATAATCGATGAGTCAAAGGAGAAAGGAAATTAAAGTTACTTAAAAACACCTTGAACAAGTGGTGAGTTCACTCACAATAAGTAAAAATTTACAATAATTCTACTAAGAGAAGTTTTCTTATCTATTTTCAATGAGATCTTGAATGATGGTTAGAGACAAAATGCACAAATACTTCTTTGGTTAGTATGGGTTACTCATCCCTATCCTCCATCCATGCATTGTCAGGATCATAATCAGGATGATCTGCTCGATTCCCTTCATTGTCATACATATAACTTAATTTTTCTTCATCCCACCATTCATCTTGCATTTTCAGGAAACACTCATCACAGAAGAATCCTTCTTCTACATGTTCAGGGAGATCAGATTCATCCCTAAATTCCACGCCACCCCACTCACTGCCACATCGTTCACACACAACATTCATAACCTTCTCCTTAAGAGAAATATTTAATTATGCTTATGACTAGGAAGCACTTCTAAGATGATTATCTGAATAGTATAATATATCCCTAACACCTCGCTGTCAATGAAAAGCCTTTGAGTTAATGCAGGTGGTAAATGGGTAACTTAAAGATTACTACTATCAATAAAGGTTACTTTTCCATCAAAGTAATCTGTATTGGTATAGCTAGTTCCATCAACTGAATAGATGAGGTCTTTTATTGCATAGAGTTTTTTATCTTTGGCATACTCTAGAAGATCTAGGAGGGTTTGTTTCACGCAGTAATCTCCAGCTAATCCTAAAACATAGACTTCATCTGCATCAATGAGTTCTATATTCTTTCCACCATTAAACGCTGAGAACTCTTCTTTATCTTTATCTTCCCCTTTAAGTAAGATTTTATCACCTTGAGCTACTGCAATTTCTGCACCATGAGTGCCACTGACGCAATGGGGAGGGAAGGTGCTAAAAGAGATATGATGAGAAGGATGATTGTCTGCTGTAAGGATTACACTATCAAAAAGAGGTCGTATCTTCTCTATTTTCTTCACATATTCAGCATCAGCGCCCTGTACTGCTAGGGCTCCACCTTCCATAAAATCATACTGTAAATCAACAATAATTAATGTTTTTTTCATACTCACTAATCTAACAAAGTTATCAAATAGTGGCTAGGTGTGAGATAGTCTCTCTTTTAATTCTGGTGCACTGTTACATAGGAGAAGCGATTAATTAATAATTTTATTACAGTACATCAGAGGCCGAGACTGTGGAGGTGGTGTTCAGAATTGATTGAATATAGTCGATAAAAAGTGAGTTAAATTACTTTAAGAGATTAAAAGCCCATTTCTCTTAATTATTTTTTTATTATGCCCACAAGCTTTTCCATGGAGAAATAAAAAAAATACCCCATCAATAAAGATAAGGTACTATTTTTGTGCCGAAGACGAGACTTGAACTCGTACGCCCCTAAGAGCAAGGGATTTTAAGTCCCTTGTGTCTACCAATTCCACCACTTCGGCGCTTAGTTATACTACATGGTTGATGAGGAAAGAGTCAATCCAATAATATCATAAATTTTGAATAATTTTGGCTGCAAAGGGGTTAAAACAGGATATTACTCAACAAAACTCCCTATTTTGTTTTCATCTTTTAGGTTTCTAGTTCTTGTTTGTTCTTTCTAACTTTATTACTATGGGTGTATCAACAAGGAGTACAAGAGATGTTAACACCCTCTGATTTGCGAGCTTTACATGAAAATTTACCCTTTTGGAAAACTCTAAGTGACGCAGAAAAGAGGACTATGTTGCAAGGAACAATAAAATTTACCCATCAAAAAGGGGATATTGTCCATGAAGATAGGAACACTTGTACTGGATTATTGATGGTTACAAGTGGGCAACTTAGAATTTATATTATTAATGAAAATGGAAAAGAAATCACTCTATACAGATTATTTGAGAGGGACGTGTGTGTCCTTTCAGCTTCATGCTTAATTAGAAACATCACATTTGATGTTCATATCATGGCAGAAAAAGAGACTACCATGCTCCGCATTGCAACTGATACCTACAAGGAAGCTGGAAAAACAAATAATAACATCCTCGATTTCACCAATGAATTAGTCTCATCTCGCTTTAGTGATGTAATGTGGGTCGTAGAGCAAATTGTATTTATGAGTTTTGATAAAAGACTCGCTATGCAATTACTTGAGCTCTCTGCAATCAATGAATCAGACTCCTTTAAAATTACTCACGATCAAATAGCTCGGGACTTAGGAACAGCAAGAGAGGTTGTCACAAGAATGCTCTCTCGCTTTAGTGAAGACAAGTTAGTCTCTTTAAGTAGAGGGGGCATTACAATCCTTGATCGAAATGCCCTTTATGACCTCACATAAATTTAAAGTTCAAACATTTTCCTTACCATTGCTTCGTTTCTCACCCCAACTTGCTTTGAAGTAATTTCCCCTTTATTGAAACTCATCATTGTAGGAATACTCATAATTTGATACTCATAACTAAGGTTTGGGTTTGTATCAACATCTACTTTACAAATCTTACCAACTGTTCCATCCATTTCTCTACTGAGAGCATCAAGGATTTCTCCTTGAATTTTACATGGGCCACACCATGCTGCCCAAAAATCTACTACTACTGGAACTGGTGATTCTAACACTTCTTTTTTAAATGTCTCTTCTGTTACATTAACAATCATAATTGGTATCTCCTGTATCAAGTGATTTCTCTTCACTCGATTATGTATCTATTTTATGAGTCTAATCTATCTTATTTACAAAGAAAGGGTATGTAACAATGTCACAATAACATGTGTATTAAGGCTTGACATAATTAGTAATGGTTACTATTATTAAGGCATCCTCACTTGAGGCAATAAAAAAATAATTAAATATTAGGAGTATTAACATGGACAACATCGACAACATGCAAGTCAACACAATGCCACTTATTGGAGATCCTGCCCCCAGTTTTACAGCGGTAACAACTCAAGGAACTGTGAACTTTCCAGAAGACTACAAAGGAAAGTGGGTAATTTTCTTTTCACACCCAGCAGACTTTACACCAGTATGTACTACTGAATTCATGACCTTTGCCTCAATGGCAGATGAATTTAAGGAGTTAAACACAGAACTTTTAGGACTCTCAGTAGACTCCCTCTATGCACACATTGCATGGTTAAGAAAAATCCAAGAACTTGAATACAAAGGGATGAAAAACGTTGAAGTAAAATTCCCCCTCATTGAAGACATTAAGATGGATATTTCAAAAAAGTTTGGGATGATTCAACCATCATCTAGCAATACTCAGGCTGTAAGAGCAGTATTTGTTATTGACCCAAAAGGAATCGTGAGAACAATTCTTTATTATCCACTCTCAATGGGAAGAAATTTTGATGAAATCAAGAGAATTATCCAAGCTCTTCAAAAAGCAGATAAAGATTCAGTTGCAACCCCTGCAGACTGGAGACCAGGTGATGACACCATTGTTCCAACAGCAGGATCTTGTGGTACTGCTAAAGAGAGAATGGAAAGCCAAGATGAAGATGTCTATTGTCTTGACTGGTTTATGTGTTTTAAGAAAGAGAAAAAATAAATTAATTTCTTATCATTTTCTATCCCCCGAGAACTTAATCGGGGGATTTCTCTTGTCCTAATTCTCTATTTAATAGTATCTTTATTTCATATGAATACACTACACACCACACATAAAGGCCTCATTGATTCCCATTTTCACCTGTTAAGTATGAAAGAGAAAGGATTTTGTATTCAATCTGTGTTAGATGAGATGATGAAACACTCCTTTAGTGGAGGAATTGATATAGGAATTAGGGAAAATGATCACACTAAGAGGGTAAATCTCTTAAAGGAGTATCCCCTCATTCGTATAGCAAGTGGAATAGGCCCATGGGGGGCAAGCTATGAAGCATCAGTAGAAGTGATGGTGGAAAAATTATCTACTCTTTTTACTGAAAGAAAACCTGATGCGATTGGCGAAATTGGACTCGATTTTTACCACAATTATGGAACGAAAGAAAAACAAGAAGAGCTGTTCATCAAACAAATAGAACTTGCACGAACCCTTAAACTCCCTATAATCATTCACACTCGGGATGCTGATGATGAGATGATGAATCTATTAGATCAATATAGTTTTCCTTATGGTGGCATTATTCACTGCTTCTCATCGAGCATCGACTTTGCTCATTTTGCTATCTCAAAAGGATTTCTCCTCTCATTCGCAGGCCCCATCACCTACAAGAAAAATGAGAATTTAAGAGAAGTGCTTTACCACACACCTCTCTCATCCCTTTTATTAGAAACTGACAGCCCTTTTTTAGCTCCACAGCCTAAAAGAGGAAAGCCAAATACTCCTACTTACATCTCTTACATATACGAAGAAGCAGCTCGAGTGAAAAACATAGAGATTGATACCCTTATTGAGGGTGTAAAGAGAAACTTTGACACACTCTTTATTCCTTCATGATAAAACCAATAAAAAGTATTGCTCTATATCTTTGAGCAAAACAGATCAAAAAGATGTTTAGATAGAGGACAATAAGAGGGTGTTAGTAGCGCTACCCCCTACTTCAATCAGGTAGGGGATGAGCAATATTTCTCTCACTTGGTGTCGTTAGGGACTCTCTTTTGGTCTTTTTTTCACCATAATAATATCTGAAGTATCTTTACGAACAAAATCAGGGAGAGCTCCCCTTTGCACATAGCCAAGCTTTTCATAAAACTTAATAGCATCTTCATTGAAATCTGAAACAAGGAGAATATAATCTCTACCTACATAGTGGGTCTGTTTTTCATACGCTTCCATCAATAGTGTGCCAATGCGTTGACCTCGTAAATCCTCATCAACTGCAAGAAGGTGAAGATAAGGAGCTGAAGAAAATGCACCATATTGATCTATCCACGCAAAACCAACAACTTTTTCATCTTTCTTGGCAACAAGGAGCATCTCTCCTTTTTTCATTGCATCAATAAACCTTTTAGCAAGAACATCTTGTTTGTAACTATATGTTCTTCCAATAAGGGAATTACAGGCAATGAGTGCACTCTCAAGAGCTTCACTCTCTTTCATGTTTTCAATAACAATAGCCATACTATCTCCTCGTAGTAAAAATATAGAGCTGTAAAACTTGCCCCATTGTGTAAGCAAGCTTTACAGTTTTAGATAATCATACCATATATTTCATTTTTGGTATCTCACCCCTAATACGAGAGGTTATAATTACTCTCTTACCTATTGCTACAGTAGAAGTATGTTTACATAAAACAATTACTCAATTGAGATAATTGGATTAATGATCTCTTGTTTACCCACATCAACAAACCCTTTGTCAGTAATGGCATATTCAGGGATTGCAGCAAGTCCTATAAATGAGAGAAATAAGAAAGGGAAGCCTATTTGAGAGCCAGCTTCTTTGGATGCTTTTATGAGGGCTCTTTTTTTATCAGCTAATGATATTGCGTCCAAATCACTAAGAAGGCCACAAATAGGAAAGGCAACTTCCTCTACAACTTTTCCATCAACTACTACAACCTGCCCACCTCCTAAGGCAGCACATCGATTAACTGCAATTGCCATATCTTCAAGGTTTTCCCCTAAGACTATAATGTTGTGATTATCATGTGCCATAGAAGAGGCCATTGCCCCTTTTTTCAGGTTAAACCCTGCCATAAAACCTTTACCAATATTCCCATTTTTCCCATATCGCTCTACTTGTGCAATAAGGAGTAAATCTTGTTCTGTATCAGCTTGGACGATACCATCTTTAACAGGGAGTGTTCCTTCTTGTTTTATGGTAATAGGGATCCAGTCGAGTGTTCTCATCCCAATCACCTTCGCACTTGTCGCCTTCTTATCAACTTTTATTCCTAAGTCGGTTGCCCTTACTTTTCCATGTTTTAGTGTAATGGTATTAAGTAGAGATGAATCGTGAGGTATTGCTGAATAATGTACTTTCATCGTGCTGTTTTGTACAATCACTTTTCCTTTAGAGATTACATCAGTAACAATTGGATTTATGGTATTTGAAATAAGGTTAATATCTGCAATCTTTCCAGGGGCAATAGAGCCAATTTCATTATCTAAATTATATGCTCTTGCAGCATTAATGGTTATCATTTGCACAGCAGTAATAACATCAATACCCTCTTTTATTGCTGTTCTTAAGGCATCATCAAGGTGTCCCCTATCAACAACATCAATAGTGTGTATATCATCAGTTACAATAGAGCAAAGGGTCGTATCTACACGATTTACTGTAATGATTTTTAAAAGCTCAGTTAAATTTCTTGCTGCTGAACCTTCTCTCATCATTACATGGCACCCTTTTCTTATCTTCTCAAGTGCTTCATGTGCATAAAGGGATTCATGGTCCGTTGAAACTCCACTAGCAAGACAAGCATCAAGGCCAACACCTGTTGTTTCAGGGAGGTGACCTTGAAGGGTGAGTTTAGCTTGATGGGTTAAATCGATTGCATCTAATAAGTCAGGATATCCTTGAATTAGGTATGGAGCCACAATTTCTGAAAGTCCAACTGCATCTTCTCTTTGAAGAGCTTTTTTGATAATGCTAGAATCAAACTCACCACCACTAGTTTCCAAGTTTGGGGCAAAAGGGACGTGGGAGGGAACAACAAAATAGAGACCTAAATCAGTCTGTTTGGCTTCTTCTAAAGTAGCTTCTATCCCTTTCAAGCCACTAACAACCCCAATTTCATGGAGGTCAGTCATAATAGTTGTTGTTCCATGTTCTAGTACAATAGAAGCAAAACTAGCTATCGATAGATTTGAACTCTCTGGATGAATATGGCCATCAATAAACCCGGGAACAATATATTTACCTGTTGCGTCGATAATTTTTGTCTCTTCTCCAATATAAAAAGAGACATCCCCTGTGCTGATTATCCTATCTTCAACAATGGCTACATCTGCTTCATACATCTCTCGAGTCAGTACATTAATTAATGTTCCTTTAGTAATTGCAATATCTGCTTTGCGTGTACCACTAAAAACTTCACTCATTTCTCTTCGTTTCATACTACTTCTTTCCCCTCTATAAGTTTATTTACGTTACATCTATTGTTGAAAACCGTTGTGGTAAGATAATCCCTGCCCTTTTTCTTATGTGATCGGCTCTTATTTGAGCTTCATCTAAGATTGCCCCTTCATCTAGAGTAAGTAATCTACGCTCCCTCATGAGCCACTTTCCATCACACATCGTACTTTCTATGTTTGATGAGTGCATCGAAGTAACAAGGTTTGCAATAACATCATGAAGGGGATACATCCCAGCACTCTTTGGATTAATGATAATTAAATCTGCCTTTTTCCCAACTTCTAAAGAACCAACATTTTCTTCATCTAACAGAGCCTTTGCCCCATGTGTGGTAACCATTCTAAGAATATCTTGAGCTTTCATAACTGTCGGATCTAATCTCCACCCCTTGTGGATTAAGCTTGTGAGCCACATTTCATCAACAAGGTCCATTCTATTATTAGAAGGTGCTCCATCTGTTCCAAGGGAGACACAAATCCCCTCATCAAGCATTCGTGGTACTTTCGCAAATCCCAACACTCTCATTGCAGCTGCTGGGTTATGAGAAACTTTCACATTTCTCTTTTTAAACAGAGCAATTTCTTCATTACTGAGCCACACTGTGTGGACTGCTAGGAAGTTTTTATCAAGAACGTTAAGATCTTCTAGATGCTGTACTGTTGGTACTCCAAATTTCTCTTTAGAAAACTCAATTTCCTCTTTCACCTCAGCCACGTGCATATGAACACCAACGTTATAGTGATCAGCGAGTTCTTTTGTTTTAAGGATGAGGGCATCTGAGTTGTTAAAGAGGGTACGTAGACCAAACCAGACATTCACTCTGTTATTAGCAGCTCCATGATATATTTCAAGATCTAGTATCTGCTGTTCCAGCTCTTGTTCTGTTGAGCGCTGCCAGACTTTAGGAAGTCCTTCACCACAGTCCATACTCGACTTTGCAAGTTTCGCCCTTAATCCAGCTTCCATCACCCCTTTAGCCATTGAGGAGACAAACTGGCCACCAGGTTCTGCAAAGCTTGTTACCCCGCATCTTATTTGTTCAATACAACAAAGAAGTGTTGAGATATAAGAGTCTTCTGGTGTGAGGCTACTTTCATAGGGAAACGTTCTTTCATGAAGCCAGGTGAGTAAATTAACATCATCTCCAAGTCCCCTCCCTAACTGTTGCGAGGTATGTACATGGGAGTTTATTAACCCTGGCATCACAATTTTCCCATTACAATCAACAACCTCACACTCTTTTGGAATAAGGGATGAGTCTACTTTTCCAACGCTTTCTATCCTATCATCTTTAACTAACACACCACCTTGAATAAAGACTTCTTCATTCTTATTCATCGAAACTACTGTAGCATTTTTGAGATATATACTAGACACACTTTTCCTCCACTAAATTCACTCTAATACAATCATAAAGCATCTAGTTACTAGAGGTGCAAGATAAAATAACGACTTTTTTTATATTTCTAAACAGCCTTGAATATCAAAGGATTATATAATTTGAATCTGAACTTGGGTGAGGTATTTATGACAATCTGGTTCAACAAACTGATCTATGATATTAAAACTCACTGTTCTCTCACCTAACGTGTCTCCATTGGAAGTCGCTATTTCCCTTATGTGGGCAAAGGTGTCAAATATTGTTTCATAGGATCCTTGGTGGTATGAGCTGTAGTATCTTCCTGCAGGTATGTAACTTAGTTTTGCAAGAGGATGCTCTGTTTTAAATCCATCTGGAACATAGACACCAAAACTTTTCTTTATTCCTTCATGAAATACAACAGTTGGATAGACATAAAAAAAGTCATTGCCGAACTCAAACTCATCACCATCTGCACCAATATAAGGGCGCTTTGGAAACTCAGCTATTTCTATAGAGAATGGTCCTTGATTGTTCATCTCTTCAAACTTTTGTGTAATAAAAGAGACTTTTTCATTGATAGTTTTTTCAACTTTACGTAGCTCTTCTATTTTTTCATGCACTATTGAAGATTGCTTTCTTAAATCATTGAGAGTGTCAGGTATTGATGTTAAATCCATATACTCTTTTATTTGTTTTAAACTTTTACCCAACTTCTGCTGATATTTTATTGTTGTAAGTTTATAGACTTGGTCAAACGTGTACAGACGCTTTTGAGTAACACCATCACGCTTTGATGGAACGAGTAACCCAATAGAGTCATAATAGTGGAGAGTTTGTACATGGATGTGAAAAAGAGAAGAGAGCTGGGAAACAGTAAAATACTCACTCATATATAGGGAGCCTAGATGGAACTAAGATGATCTGTCAAGTAGAAATAATCATCCTATACTAATGAAATGAGGAGTGA
>CAYVRR010000026.1:0-25703 GCA_964453215.1 uncultured Spirochaetaceae bacterium
CTAAAAGAATGATTCATCCTGATAAACCTCTATCTTGGAGTTTATACCATTATTCAGTATACTCATTTCTATGGATAAGAGTAACACAGTGATTGTTCTTGGAGCTTCAGATCGTCTTGGCAGAGCTATTGCACTATATCTATCTCAAGCTGGCTATGACATTATTGTCCACTATAATAACAACGAAGAGGGTGCAAGAAAGACTCTTTCTATGATTGAAAGAGGTTCTCTTCTTCAAGCAGATCTTACAACTCACAGAGGTATTGCCTCTATCTTTAATTCTGTTAGTTCTTTTGTTTCAATCGTTAATTGTGCTTCAGTATTTGTTGATTCACCTTTTGAAGAAGTGGATGAAAATCGCTTTGATACAGATCAAGCAATTCATCAAAAAGCTCCCTTCTTTCTTACTCAATCCTTGTATCGCTACTCTAAAGAACATAATATTTACACATCTATTATCCACCTCACAGATGCTGGGATACAAAAACCAGGAACTCAGCGGCCCTCCTACTACATAGCAAAAAGTGCCTTAGAAGCCCAAATAAAGGTATTAGCACTTTCATGTGCCCCATTTGTGAGAGTAAATGGAGTAGCACCAGGACTCATTATTTCCAATAATGAAAAAGAAGAAGCCTATTTTCTCAAAAGAAAAGAGATCGTTCCCTTACAAAGACTCGCAACAGTACAAGATGTAGCATCTTGTGTCGAATTTCTCATAAAAAATGAATCAATCACTGGACATATTATACAAGTAGATTCAGGTGAATCACTACTATAAATAGAAGTGATTACGTGTTTTGTTAGTGCATTAGGTGAATATTAGATAAAGAATAGTAACCCTACCTTTCCAATCTAATCAAAATACCTTATCTATACTATAACGAATAAATATAAGGATATTACGTATGAAAAAATCAATCTTTTGGATCTCATTCTTTTTTATACTTCAATCAGTTGCTTCATTATCTGCAGTAGATATTGATGCATTAGTTGAAAGAGCTAAAGGAGAGAGTGAAATCTTACAGATGTATACACTGAATAAAAAATCAGGTGAACTGAGTCTCGCATCTAGTGAAGTAAAAGATGTAACAGGAGTTACTGTAAGTGGAGGAGCCGGTTATCAAGAAAGTAGGTTAAATCCTCTTTCTCCTTTACAAGATAGCATTGCTGGAAATATTGGAGTTGATATAACCCTTCCAACTGACCAAAAAACTACCATTAGTTTCTCAACGGGAAATATTAATTACTTCACAAGTACTCAAGATTTTCTTATCTCCCCTTCCTTAGGAGTTTCCAAAACCTTCATCACACAAGATAATGGAGAAAAGTTAGAAGATTTACAAACTGGAAAGAACTCACTAAATGTTGAATATGCATATAGGGTAAATGAATCTAACTTTGTTTCTTCCATTTATAGCAAAGTGAGTGAAATCATAAATGTTGAAAAGAGTCTAATCTCTAATGAGAAAGAGATTATCACACTTCAAACAATTATCGATAACACAATTGCCTTAGGGACCTACTCTACCGATAGTGTGAAGTTTAAGTCCTATGAGTTAGGTATGAAAAATTATCAGAGAATGAAACAAAACTATGAGAAGCAACTTATTATTCTCAAAAAACAATTCAAACAAATCACAAATCAAGAGTACACAGCAATAGATCAAATAGAGATACCAACCCTCTCCTTTAGCCCCCTTGCAATGGGTAATACAAAGGTTATCCTCGCTTCTTTTGATGTTGAAATTGCTAAAGAACAATTAGCTCTTTTTACTAGACGGAATGTGAAAGTAACTGGTGGAAGCACTGTCCCTTCCTTTAGTATAAGTGGGAAAGCTGGTGTAGGTTATATTCATTCTACCTCTGATACAGTAGATTATTCTATTGGAGGTGGAGCTTCTTATAATGGGGCCTCTTTTTCTTTAGGAACCCAAGTTGAAGTAGGTATTGATAGTGGTGGAGTTACTCCAACTGTATCAATTTCTGGTTCATGGTCTAATAATACCAGTAGTACAAAAACAACAATTGAAAAAGAGTCATTAGAGAATACTCTTGCAATGAAAGAGTTAGAGTATACTCAAGCTTTATTAGATTACCAAATAGCATCACAATCTCTTAGTAGCGATATCTTCAATTATGAAAATGAAGTGAATGAATTTAACCAAAGTAAAGAATACAATGAGTCAGTGTTAGAGAGTCAAAAAGAAGCCTATGAGGCAGGACTTGCTAAAGAGAGTGATGTCTATAGTGCTAGGGTAAATATTGCACTCGATGAAAAAACACAACAACTACTTGCCTTAAAAGGAAGAATGTTAGCCGAACGAATCAAGAGCATGCAGTTTTAACGAATAATGAGGGAGCTTAAAGATATGAAAAATAGAAAAGAAAAAAAAGATACATCTACTATGACAACAGAAGAGAGAGTAAAGATGAGTTTAGCGAAGAGAAAGAAAAGAGCCTTCATAAAGAAAATTATTACACTTATTGTGTGGCTCATCATCATTGCACTTCTTGTCTTTACGTTTATCTCATTTCAACAAACAGGCTCGTGGTGGTGGGCATCAAAACGAGATGCTAATGCAGCATCTGTTGCACCAAAAGAAGTCACAGTAGATGAACTCACTATCACTCAAACAATAGACCTTAGTGGCATTGTTGAGCCATATGATATTCAAAAAGTAGTGTTTCGTAGTACAGGTGCTGTAACTGGAGTCTTTGTAAAAGAGGGTGATAGTGTAAAGAAGGGTGATTTGTTAGCAACTATTGATGATACTTCTCAGCAATATGAAATTGCAAATATTAAGAATCTCATTGCATCAGCAAAGCTAGAAGGATCTGTAAATCAAGTAACACTTTATGAAATGCAGCTCAAGCTCAGACAAAATTTACTCGATTATACGAGAATTAGAGCAAACTTTGATGGAGTTGTAGCATCCCTTTCTCTCGATGAAGGAGACTGGGCAGAAGCTGGAGCTGTAGTGATGATCTTAGTTGATACATCTCGCTTAAAAGCAACAGTTGAAATAGATGAAATAGATATGCAGTCTGTCACAACAGGAATGACTGCCACATTAGACTTTGATGCTATTCCTAATGAAAAAGTTGAAGCAATTGTTGATTATATTCCCCTTTTAGGAAGAACAACAACTCAAGGAATTGGGGTAAAAGATGTTGAACTCCTTATAGATAATCCTCCATTAGGGATCTCTTCTGGGTATACATTTGCAGGAACTCTCAATGTAAGTGAAGAGAAAGTTGCCCTTGTTATACCATCCATTGCAATTACAACTGACTCATCTGGTGTAAGCTCAGTACGAAAGAAAGGAGCTGACGGGAATCCAGTTAAAGTTACAATAAAAGTTGCATACCTTGGAGAAGGGATGAGTGAAGTGTTAAGTGGTGGGTTAAAGAAAGGGGATGTGATTCTCCTTGGTTCAACTACCCCTAATAGCAATTCTGCAATACGGTTTGGAATGCCACCTGGCCAAGGAAGAAGATAAGGATGGGTGAAGTATATGAGTGAACACGTAATAGAATTATTTGATGTAAGGCGCTACTTCACCATGGGAGATTTTATTGTAAAAGCCCTTGATGGGGTATCCTTGAATATAGAAAGGGGCTCTTTTACTGCAATAACAGGACCATCTGGGTCGGGTAAATCTACCCTTATGAACTTAATTGGATGTTTAGATACTCCAACAGATGGATACATCCATATAGATGGAGAGCTCACAATGGGGATGAATGAGAAAGAACTTGCTTATGTGAGAAACGAGAAAGTAGGGTTTGTGTTTCAACAATTTAACTTACTAGGAAAATCTAATGCACTTGAAAATGTGATGACTCCCCTTTTATATAGCGGAATTGGAGTGAGAGAAAGAAAAGAACTTGCTTCCATTGCCTTAGAGAGGGTGGGGCTTGCTGACAGAATGAAACACCGCCCAAATGAACTTAGTGGTGGTCAAAAACAGAGAGTTGCAATAGCAAGAGCACTTGTAAATAACCCCTCTATCTTGTTAGCAGATGAACCAACTGGTGCACTCGATTCACAAACTGGAAGACAAATTCTAGAACTATTTGAAGAACTTCATAGTGAAGGAAGAACAGTTATCCTTGTCACTCACGACAAAGAGATTGCATCGTACGCAAAGAGGCAAATTAAAGTGAGAGATGGAAAGGTGGGTGAATAGATGGTATGGGAAAATATTAAATTAGCATTAAAAGATATGGTTACAAGTAAGATGAGAACACTCCTATCCCTCCTTGGAATTGTTATAGGAGTTGCCTCTGTTATTGCCATATTAACACTTGGACAAAGTGCCACCAAGAGTATCACGCAAACAATTGTGGAAGGTGGACTTGAAATGGTGACCATATTCCCAAGTCGAACAAGTAAAAAAGCGAGTGAGTTTACTGAAGATTTTGGCAATAACCTCAAAACTCAAATAGCTGATATTGAAACAGTGCTCCCTGTGAACTCGAGTTCTGCGAATATCCGATATGGGCAACAGATGATAACAGGTACTGTTACAGGAGTTCTTTCAACCTATGCATCAGTATTAGATTATACTAGCAAAGAGGGGTCATTCTTCTCCCTTTCAGACAACCTTTTATCTCGTCAAGTAGTAGTTTTAGGAGCAGATATCGCAGATGAGTTATTTCCAGATGGAGATGCTTTAGGAAAATATATTTCTGTCTTCAGAAACCAAGCAAAAAGCTATGTTGTTGTTGGGGTCATGGAAGATAAAGAGAGCTCTTTTAACCTTTCGTACAATGGAAGTATTTATATCCCTTACAACACCTATGTGCAGCGATTTATGAAACCAAATAATGTTGGCTCCTACGTTGTTCGTGTTTCTGATGGCGCTGATGCCTTATTAGTTTCAGATAATATTAGTGCGTATCTAGATAACACCGTGGGAACAGATGCTTACAGAATTTTCTCACCAGCAAGCCTTGCTGAGATGGCTGAATCAATTACAGGAACTTTTTCATCTTTCTTAGCAGCTATAGCCGCAATTAGTTTATTAGTTGGGGGAATAGGTATTATGAATATCATGCTTGTAACAGTTGCAGAGAGGACCAAAGAGATAGGAATACGAAAAGCACTGGGAGCATCTCCTGTTACTATTATGGGGCAGTTTATTACTGAAGCCATTGTCCTTACCCTCACAGGAGGTGTGATTGGGATAGGCCTTGGAACACTCCTAAGTTATGTGGTTGCTAAAGCGGTTGGATGGCAATTATTTCTCTCCTATTCATCATTTGTGTATGCTGCTGGGTTCTCTACTCTTGTCGGTGTCTTCTTTGGATGGTATCCTGCATTTAAAGCATCGAAACTAGATCCAATAGAGGCACTAAATTATGAGTAGAACTAACAGACATAACGTACTAGAAGGGAAGGAGCATATTGTCGTATTAGGCTCCCTCTCTATTCTCTTTATAGTACTTACTCTGTTAGTCCTTTTTCTTGCCCAGCTTTTTATAGACCGAGAAACCACCTTGATGCAGTTTGAAGCAGAGAGGGGGTTTGCAAGTTCCACACTCCTATTATTACAAGAAGAGCACTCTAAGGCCCTCGAAGCTATGGGTGATGCACGAGTGAAAGGAATTGGAGTCTATTCTAATAATGGGCGACTCAGGCTTGGTTTAGGATCAGTTCCTAACACCATTCCACTCGATAAATTTAGTGCAATACAACGCAGTGGAAGTAGTGAACAATATATTAATGGCATTGCCTCTTATAACAAAGAGACAGGGATGATTGAATATCTTCGATATAGTCGTTTTACCATTGAGATGGAAACAGGGAACCTCATGTTAGATGAAGAGGGGTATCTTCCTTCTCCCCTTACATTCCCAGATGTCTTATATGTGTTATTTGATGGGCAAGAATATTATTCGAAAGTGATGAATGTTCGCATTATTAGTGCCTTCTCTATTTTTGCCCTTATCATTCTCCTATTTCTTATATTCAAAATTTATCAAAATAATAGGAAATATAAAGAGCGACTTGCTAAGCAAGAGCACCTTGTGAATTTAGGAGAAGCAGCGAGGACATTAGCTCATGAAATTAAAAACCCTTTAAGTGCTATAGCACTTCAAATATCAATATTAAAGAAAACTCTTCCAAAAGAGGCTATTGCCGGTTTAAGTCTTATCGACCAAGAATCGTATCGCCTCACTGCCCTTACTAACAGGATAAATGATTTTCTAAGAAATCCAGTTGGAAACCCAGAACATGTTGAAATTAGAGCTCTTATCGAATCTTTAATGAAACGTTTTGATACCCCTATTCAGATAGTTCCAACTTCTTTAGAAAAAGCCTATATTTCAATTGACCCCTACAGAGCTCGCTCTATATTTGAAAATTTGTTAAAAAACGCAATAGAAAGTAGTAGTGATGGAGACCCAGAGGTCACAGTTGAAATTATTAAGGGTAAAAAGAAACGAGTTCATATCTACATCCACGATAAGGGAGATGGGATTGATGAAAAAGCTCTTGATAAGATTTTTGACCCATTTTATACCACTAAAGTGCACGGCTCTGGTATAGGGCTCTCAATTTCTCGTCAGTTCATTAGAGCTCGTAATGGTGAGCTCATGATTTATAATAGAGAAGAGAAAGGTGCTACGGTGGAAGTTGTATTACCCCTTGTTCACACATAGGAGATAAGTTGTTGAGAATTTTAGTAGTTGATGATGAAATAAATATTCGTACTCTCATCTGCACCTATTTAGAGATGGAGAACTTTGAAACAGATGCTGCTGAAAATGGCCTCTCTGCTCAGCGCCTTTTAAGCCAAGAAGCCTATGAAGCAGTCCTGTTAGACTTGAAAATGCCTGGTATGGATGGGCTTGAACTACTTAGGTGGATTCGTCATGAAGGGTTTCGAATGCCTATTATCATGATTAGTGCTCATGGTGAAATACCTGATGCAGTAGCTGCCCTGAAAGAGGGTGCCCAAGATTATGTAACAAAGCCATTTGATATAGAAGAAGTAACACTACGCCTTCGCTCCCTTATAGAGAATTATCAACTGCGCACTACCATCGAATCACAAACAGCAAGTGATGGAGAGGAACAACTCCTTGTTGGTTCAAGCAAAGCAATACGTAATATTCAGCAAGTGATTCAAAAAATATCACACTCCCTCTCCTCAGTTCTCGTAACAGGAGAAAGTGGCACAGGGAAAGAGGTTGTAGCTCGTCAAATTCATAAAAGTGGTGAACATCCTCACTCCCCATTTGTTGCTGTTAACATAGGGGGAGTTCCTGGAAACTTACTTGAAAGTGAACTGTTTGGATATGAAAAAGGGGCTTTCACAGGAGCTACTTCGAGAAAGATTGGGATGTTTGAACTCGCTAGTGGTGGCACTCTCTTTTTAGATGAAATAGGGGATATGCCTATGGAGTTACAAGTGAAGCTCCTGAGAGTCCTACAAGAAAGAAATATGCACCGCCTTGGTGGAGTACAACCTATTCCTATTAATGCGAGAATTATTGCAGCAACAAACAGAGTACTTGAAGAGAGGGTAAGAGATGGCCTTTTTAGAGAAGACCTCTTTTATCGCCTCAATGTAGTGAGAATAGCGATTCCCCCCTTAAGAGAGAGAAAAGAGGATATCCCTTTATTAGCTGCAACTATTGTGAAAAAACTTAATAAAAAGATGGGCCTTAGCATTCAAGGATTGTCTGTTGATGTGCTAGATCTTCTTAAAGATCACCCTTTTTATGGAAATGTGAGAGAGTTAGAGAATATATTAGAGCGAGCTATGATTTTTTCAACAACACCAACTCTTCAAGTTGAGGATATTAATTTAAGTGGAACTGCTCTGTATATGGATGAAAAAATTCACACCCCCCCATCTGATGCAGGGGATGTGAGAAATTTAAAAGAATTAGAACAAGAAGCAATTATAAGAAGTCTTCACAGGTGGGAAGGAAATAGAACCCGTGCTGCACAAGAACTTGGAATATCGAGAAGAACGCTGATAAATAAAATACAAGAATACCAGCTAGATCTATAAATAATCTTACCTGGAAAAAACAATAAAGATATCTTACAATTATTTTGATACCTACAATAGATAATGGAGTGAATAATGGATAAACTACCCCGATGGAACCTCTCTTCAATATATAGTGACACAGAAAGTGGTGAGTTTCGTGACGACCTTAAAAGAGTTAGCCTCATGCACACAGAAATTGTGGCTCTTATCAACACTAATGATGCATCCCTTATTTTCTTAGATCGTCTTATACAAATACTCTCCTCTTTTGAACTTCTAGGTGATACCTTTGAAACTCTCAATGCCTATGCGTATGCTCTCTTGTCAGTGAATACAGCAGATAAAAAGGCGATGCAGGCTGTGCATGATGTGAGTGAAGCTAGCTTAGCTGTTCAAAGTACTAAAGTTGAATTAGTCTCATTTCTCTATGAGCATAAAGAAGAAGTGCTAAAGGCAATTAAAAATAATTCTTTTCTCACCCAATATGAGTATGTAATTGTTGAATTAATCGATGAGAAAAAGCATCAAATGAGTAAAAAAGAGGAGAACTTAGCAGCAGATTTAATAAGAAGTGGAGCTGATGCGTTCTCTAGACTTCATGAAGCAATTACTTCAACAAGTTATACAATAGTTGATGGTGAAAAGAAAACAGCAAATGAGTTAAGGTCCCTCGCATTTCATTCAGATAGGAGTGTGAGAAAAAAAGCCTATGAACATGAACTTGCTCTTTGGAAAACTCAAGAGCTTCCCCTCTCTTTTGCACTTAATGGGGTAAAAGGGGCAGCAAGTACCCTCTATGAAAGGAGAAATTATAGAGATCCACTAGAAAATGGACTGCTTCAAGCACGTATTAATCAAGAAGTGTTAGATGCAATGATTGGCTCTATTGAAGAGAGCTTAGAGGTATTTAATCGCTATTTTAAAGCAAAAGCCTATTATCTTAATCTCCCTGTGCTCTCTTTTTATGATCTTTTTGCCCCAGTTGGTGCAACAAAGTCAACCTATTCATTTGAAGAGGGTGCCAATCTTATCATAAAAGAGTTCACCTCTTTCCATCTAGCGATGGGGGAGTTTGCAAAAAAAGCATTCGATCAAAACTGGATTGACTCTCCTTCAGTCTACGGGAAAGTTGGAGGAGCATATTGCACCTCCTTCCCTCTTAGAAAGGAGACTCGAATACTGTGTAATTTTGATGGGAGCTTTGACGCTGTCTCTACTGTTGCCCATGAACTAGGACACGCCTACCACGACTACATTACTAAAGATGAGAGTGCACTACTAAGGCAATATCCTATGACCCTTGCTGAAACAGCTTCTATATTTAGCCAATTCATCCTATTTAAAGGAGCTTTATCAAATAGCTCAAAAGAAGAGAGTATTTCTTTAATTGAAGGATTTCTTCAAGATGCTTCTCAAACATGTGTTGACATTTTAAGTCGCTTCTATTTTGAAAAAGAAGTTTTTGATAAAAGAAAAATGGGTGAATTAAGTGGTGATGATTTTTGTCGTATCATGAAAGAGTCTCAATTAAAGGCATATCAGGATGGCCTTAATCCTGATGAGCTACACCCATATATGTGGGCAGTGAAGGGGCACTACTATAGTGTAGACCTCCCTTTTTATAATTTCCCCTACGCATTTGGACAGCTTTTTTCACTTGGTCTTTATAAAGAGTATGAAAAGCATCCTTCTGGTTTTACTGATAGATTTGATACTCTACTCAACTTTACTGGAAAGGATGAAGCTATAAAGGTCACACTCACAGCTCATTGTGACATCACAAAGAAAGAATTTTGGAAAGAGAGCATTGGTGTAATAGAAAATTATGTTGATCAGTTTTGTAATCTTGTTGGATATAAAGCATGAAAGAGGGATACACGACTTTACAGATAGAGAAAGTTGTTTCTAAAGGGGAGGGGTTAGCTAGAGATGGGAATAAAATTTGGTTTGTCCCCTTCACTCTTCCTGATGAAAAGGTTGTTGCCACGCCTCATACTCTAAAAAAGCAATTTATTAAGGGAGAATTAGTTGAAATTATTACCCCATCTACATATCGAGTTACCCCTTTTTGCCCCTATTATGAAATTTGCGGAGGCTGTGATTTTCAACACATCTCATACCTTGAAGGGGTAAAGTTAAAGGAAAAGATTATCCTTGAAAACCTTCAACGACTTGGAGGAATCGATACTGAGAGTTTTACTCAATTGCCCCCCATCACAGGAGAAGACCTTCACTATCGGCACAGAGTGAAATTCAGTGTTGATCAAAGAAAAGGTGCTATTGGGTTTTTAGCACGAGGTACACATGATGTTGTCGATATTAATTCGTGTCCACTTTTGAGTTCTTCCCTAAATGCATTGCTTCAACAACGGAAAACAATTTGGGATAGAGTGAAAGAAATTGAGCCTTTTAGTAGGAATAGAGTGATTACAATTTCAGCATTTGAAGGGGATGATGGTATAGTTACCCTTGATGAAACCCCTGTAAACTACACATTACTTGATGTAACTCTTCGTGTAAATGCGAATGTTTTTTTCCAATCTAACAAAGAATTGTTGCAAAACATGGCACTATTAGTGAAAAAGTGGAGTGTTGGTAATAGAATTATTGATCTTTTTAGTGGCATTGGAACATTTGCATCGGTAGTAGAAGGAGTCGATAAAGAAGTGTTTGCAGTGGAAAGGGATAAAAAGTGTATCCATCTCGCACAAAAACATTTAAAGCATACAAAGTTTATTACGCAAGATGCCGCTCATTGGATGAAAAGCAAAGTTGGTACACACATTGATACCCTTATATTAGATCCACCACGGGTAGGGCTAGAATCTTCTATGATTGATAATATTCACCTCATGAAGCCACACCACCTTATCTACATCTCGTGTGATAGTGCCACCTTTGCTCGAGATGCCTCATTGTTAAAAAAGGTGGGGTACAATATAGATACTTTTGTCTTTGTTGATATGTATCCCCACACTTCTCACACTGAAACAATGGCTCTTTTTACACTAAGTTAATCTTTTTTATAGACTCGAGGAGATGGTGTTTTTACAACAAAGAATTCAGTTACCTCTTCTCCCTCATTTCTAATTTTCATATGGGTGTGAAAAGGAACATTGACTATAGTCCCTCTTGAGTAGGTGTGACTCTCTTGGTCATCAAACTCTAAGGTGAGCGCTCCTCTCACTATAATCATATGTACAAGTGAGTCTGAGTAGTGAGTAGGGACAGCCTCTCCTTTAGGGAGAACCATGTGATTTATCATCACATCATCAACATCAATCAATTTTTCAATGTGTTTGTTGTCATCTGTTGCATAGCTATACAGTTTTTCTACCATGAAATTACTTCCTTTTAAAAAAATAGATATTTATAATATAAGCATAAGAGTTGGGTTTGAAAAGTGTTCCATCCTATAGTACACTCATACAACATATAGGAAATACCATGGAATCAGATAACAGTATGTTAAAAAAGCCCTTTGTGTTCATCGGATGGGGATTGTTATTGCTTCTATCCTTCATTGCCTTTGATAAAGTGGCCTCCCTTGTATCGAAAGTTATTGCAGTCACGGCCCCTTTTCTTATAGGAATTATTATTGCCTCTCTTGTTAATGTCCCAATGAAATTTATAGAAAAAAGGATTTACAGCAAGGGCAGTAAGAGAATAAGGCGTGTGTTGTCCCTCATTACTACAATACTCCTCTTTTTAATATTCATAGGAGCTCTTCTTCTTGTTGTTATTCCTCAACTCAGTAGTGCTTTTTCAAAGGTTCTTGTAAAGTTTCCCCCCTTAATAGAAAAGTGGGTAGATGAACTTTCTTCTATCTCATTTAATCTACCTCCATGGCTCTCCTTTATTGATATAGATTTTTCTACGATCGAAACTAATGTTGTTGATACAATCAAATCATGGGCATCAATTGTAGTAAACTCAAGTGTAAGTGTTGCACAAGGAGTTGTTCAGTCCCTCATCACTCTCTCTTTAGCACTTGTATTTGCTATTTATATGTTAGTAAAGAAAGAAGATCTTATAAGGAACTTCAAGTCATTACTAAGAGCGTATCTGCCAGCATCAGTGTATAAGACTCTTTCAAATGCAGGGACCATTGTAAACAATACATTTTCTAAATTTATATCAACTACTGCTTTAGAAGCACTTATCCTTGGATCAATGTTTCTCATCTCTATGCTTATCTTCTCTCTCCCATATGCTTTTTTAATTGCATCAATTGTTTCAGTTGCTGCATTTATCCCTATAGTTGGAGCATTTATTGCAGCTGCTATTGGAATTATTTTGATGCTTGTACATAATCCTATCGATGCCCTTTGGTTTCTCATCCTCTTTCTTGCTTTACAACAAATTGAAGGGAACATTATTTATCCTCGAGTTGTGGGGGAATCACTTGGCCTCCCTGGTCTTTGGGTTCTTTTTGCAGTGTTAGTAGGGGGAAGCCTGTTTGGAATTATTGGTATTTTCTTAGGAGTCCCTTTTGTTGCAATCGTATATGTTTTAATAAGAGAGCATGTGAAGGGGATACTTAAAGATAAAAAAGTTGAGTGAATTGAGGATTAACGGATGGATTGGCATAATTTAAGTGTAGAAGAAGTTATACACCTTTTAAATGTAGATAGAAAAAGAGGGCTAAATCTCGATCAGTTTGCTCAAAGAAAAAAGCAATATGGGGAGAATGAGCTCTCTGATGATGAAAAAAAGTCATTGCTTGCCCGTTTTTTTCATCAATTCAAAGATGTCACTATTATCATCCTCATTGTAGCCGCTGTTGTCTCTTTTATTATTGCTTTATTAGAAAAAGAAGCAACTAATTTTTTGGAACCAATTCTTATCCTTGTTATTGTAGTATTGAATGCAGTGATGGGCCTTGTTCAAGAACAAAAAGCACAAAAAGCTCTCCTTGCCCTTAAGAATTTATCATCCCCCCATATAAGGGTTAAAAGGGATAATAGGGAGTTTATGATAGAATCTAAAGAGATTGTTCCAGGGGATATCTTTTTTGTTGAAGCGGGAACTCTTATTCCATGTGATGCAAGAATTATAGAGAGTAAGTCTATGTTAGTAGATGAATCACCCCTAACAGGGGAATCTGTCCCTGTAGAAAAAGATGAAGCCCTTATTTTATCGGCATCTGCCCCATTAGGGGATCGAAAGAATATGATTTATTCTGGGTGTGCAGTTGTTCATGGCCGTGGTATGGCAATAGCAACGCAAATTGGGATGCACACTGAGATGGGACGAATCGCTTCTTTGCTTAAAAATACAAAATCGACACAAACACCACTTCAAAAAACACTCTCTTCTTTGGGTATCGTCCTTGCTGTAAGTGCTATTATTACTGTTATTGTTGTCTTTATTATTGGATTGGTTCATGCAATTGAATTTACTACGATGTTGATGATAGCTGTTTCTCTTGCTGTTTCTGCTATTCCTGAAGGGCTTCCTGCAATAGTTACTATTGTGTTGAGTTTGGGTGTTCAACGGATGGCCAAAAAAAATGCCATTATTCGAAATTTATCAGCTGTTGAGACTCTTGGCAGAGCTTCAATCATTTGTTCAGATAAAACAGGAACGCTTACTCAAAATAAGATGAGTGTAACAACTCTTTTTATTGAAGGTGAAGATGATGTAACGTTAAGTGAAGAGCGAAGAGATGAGAAGGGGCTAGAGCTCATCTCCTATGGAACACTCTGTTGTGATGCAAGTGTTACTATTGAAGGGGATTCACTTGTTACACGTGGGGATCCAACTGAAATTGCTATAGTGATGGCAGCTTTTAAAAAAGGGATATATAAAAAAGATTTAGAGAATGAATATAAAAGAGTTGGGGAAATTCCTTTTGATTCAGTGAGAAAGCTGATGAGCACTCTCCACGAAGATGGGGATAAGAGACTTGTTATCGTAAAAGGGGCTCTTGATGCCCTTATTCCCCTTTGTGCAAAAGGGGATACCCAAAAGGCTCTCAAAATCAATGCTCAAATGGGGATGAATGCACTGAGGGTAATTGGTGTAGCTTATCGTTATGTTGATGAAAATATTCCAATAGATAGTATTCATATTGAAAAAGATCTCTACTTTTTAGGTCTCATAGGGATGATGGATCCTCCTCGTAAGGAAGTTTTTGATGCTGTAGCTATGTGTAAAAGTGCTGGAATTCGTCCAATTATGATTACAGGAGATCATATGGTAACAGCAAGGGCTATTGCTACAGAATTACATATTTTAGAGCATGGGGATGAGTTGCTCACTGGAGCTGATTTAAAAACATTGGATGATGTTGATCTCACCCATAAGGTAAAAGATGTCTCAGTGTATGCTCGAGTTTCACCTGAAGATAAAATACGTATTGTGAGGGCATGGCAAAGAAATAATAAAATTGTAGCAATGACTGGAGATGGGGTAAATGATGCTCCTGCCTTAAAGAGTGCTGATATTGGGTGTGCAATGGGGATTACTGGAACTGATGTTGCAAAACAAGCAAGTGATATGACCTTAAGTGATGATAACTTTGCCACCATTGTTGAAGCGATAAAAGAGGGGAGGGTGATGTATGATAATATTAAAAAAACTGTATTCTTCCTTATTGGAACAAATGTTGGTGAGTTGATTGCGGTCTTTGTTGCGATGATTTTATTTCATGTCTCTCCATTTATTTCATTACAGCTGTTGATGATTAACTTAGTCACAGATAGTTTTCCCGCTATTGCCCTTGGAATGGAAAAAGGGGAAAAGGATGTGATGAAGCGAACACCTAAACCAAAGAATGAGTCCCTTTTTGCTCGTCACGGAGCTACAAAGGTCTTATTGATGGGCTCTATGTTTGCAATTCTCACCTTAATTGCCTTTGTAATTGGCCAAAGAGAGTCTCTTAGTGGAGGACGAACTGTAGCGTTCATTGTATTAGCTTTATCACAAGTGATACACGCTTATAATATGAGAAGTAATTATTCTCTTTTCTCAATTGGGGTCTTTAGTAATGCTTCACTCAATAAAGCTGCAATTACTTCAACTCTTATAATTTGTCTTCTTATTTTCATCTCCCCCTTTGCCGCAGCTTTTGGAATGACCCTCCTTCCTTTCTATTATTACTTAATTGCATTAGGATTAGCACTTGTTCCTCTGTTTGTGATGGAAGGGGCAAAATTTATCGTGAAGGAAGTGAAGGGGGCATGAAGAAAATAGAGGTGATTCAGTATATAAAAAATCATAAAAGAAGTGTGTTTCACTATATCTTAGGGGCATTGCTTCTTATCATTGTCACAATCTATTTACTTATCAATGGAAGTAAGACCATTAATACCCTTATCGATTTTTCTAGGGATAATCTACTTATAACAACAGCAATTCTTTTTCTTTTATTTGCCGTAAAGTCGGTCACATTTGGTCTTCCTTACGCCCTCCTTTTTGCGACAGTTGGCGCTATTTATCCACTTATATGGGCAATAATTGTCAACATTGTTGGAATTTATATAAACATCCAGATTCCCTATTTTGTGGGAAGGCATCGGGGAGAAGTTTTTGTCATCTATACGAGGGAAAAATTTCCTCTTATTGAGAAGTTTTATACAATTAGTGAGAAAAGTGAATTTCTCTTCACTTTTATTATTAAAATTATTGGCAAAATCCCCCATGAGATAACTAATTTATTTTTAGGAGCCCTCAAAATTTCTTACCTTTCTTACATCTTTGCCTCATTAATTGCCCTTTTCCCAACTATGTTAAGTATTACGCTCATAGCTAAAAATTATGATGAGCCAGATAGTCCTGTCTTTATTATCTCTTTAGTAGTGTTTCTTATCATGCCTGTTATCTCTTTTGTCATCTATTTTGTAAATCGTGATTCCAATAAGAAGTGATAAAGAGTATACTCATTAGTAGGTTTATTACAGGGGGAAAGAGATGTCCTTTTTAGACAATATTGGAATTTGGATCTATTTTATTATCTTCTTTGGTAAGATTTTAGAAGTAACAGTAGCAACACTTCGAATGGTGCTTATTAACAGAGGAGAGAGGATAAAAGGGGCAATATTTGCGTTCTTTGATGTTCTTCTTTGGTTGATTATCACAGGGACTGTACTTACAGGATATCAAGAAGATCCGATCAGAGTTGTTGTATTTGCCCTTGCCTTTAGTGTGGGTAACTATTTAGGTTCTTACCTCGATGAAAAATTAGCATTTGGACTTAGTTCGATTGAAGTAATCATAGATGAGCATGACACAGCTAATGAATTAGCTACCCTTTTAAGACGTGAAGATTTTGCAGTAACTATGTTACGTGGGCATGGCAGGGATGGAGAAAGAGAAGTCTTGTTGATGCATGTGAAACGGAAAAATCTTAAAAAAATTAATAGCCTAATTAAAAAAGTTGTTCCCAAAGCTTTGGTTGTTGTAAGAGATGCAAAAGCTGTCACAGGGGGCTATTTTAGCAGAAAATAGCTCATCCAACACCATCTTTTAATTTGATGTGTATGTATGGTACACTGATTTTTGCAAAAGTGGAGGGTTCGTATGGTAGATGGATTTGTCAGAGTAGGGGTTGCTACACCAAAGGTGAAGGTGGCAGATACTGCTTTTAATACTCAAACTGCAATTGAGATGATTGATGAAGCGGTAAAGCATGACATCTCTCTTCTCATATTTCCAGAGCTACATATTACAAGTTATTCATGCCAAGATCTTTTTTACCAAAAAAAACTTCAACTAGAGGCATTAGATTCACTATTTTGTGTAGCAGAAGCAACTAAAGGGAAAGAAATTCTTGTTGTTATTGGAGTGCCCCTTGTCGTAGAAGGTAAACTCTATAATTGTGCTGTTGCTGTAGAATATGGCCACATTCTTGCTGTTGTCCCTAAAACTCATCTGCCAAATTATGGGGAGTTTAATGAGAGAAGATGGTTCTCCCCCCCCTTACAAGAAGTAAAATATATACCCTTAGGGATTGAATTAATCCCTTTCACTCCAAAAATATTATTACAATCAAAACATCACAGTGAATTTGTTGTTGGAATAGAAATTTGTGAAGATTTATGGGCTCCACGAGCTCCTTCAATAGATTTAGCACGTAATGGTGCTACTGTTATTGCAAATCTCTCAGCGAGTAATGACCTTGTTGGTAAAAGAGAGTATCGTAGGATGCTCGTTAATAGTGCATCAGGTCGCTACAGTAGTGCCTACCTATATGCAAATGCAGGACCTGGTGAGTCCTCAACAGATATTGTATTTCTAGGTCACTCTATGATTAGTGAAAATGGTATAATGCTATGTGAAAGTAATGATTATTTTGAAGGTCTTTTATATAGTGAAATAGATGTTGAAAAATTAGTTGCACAAAGATTGAAAAACACTACATTCTCACCCTCCTGTGATAGTGACTATCTAAAGATTGAGTTTTCTACTCAATTAAAAAATGTACCATTAACAAGATGTATCTCTCCCCACCCATTTGTTCCACAAGAGATGAATGAGCGAGCGAATAGATGTGAAGAAATTTTAACCATCCAGAAAATGGGATTAGTTAAACGACTTGAACATACAAAGATTAAAAAGGTGGTAATCGGACTTTCCGGAGGGCTCGACTCTACACTAGCTTTGTTAGTCTCTATCCTCGCTTTTGATTATCTTAAATTAGACAGAAAAGGAATTATTGCAATCACAATGCCCTGTTTTGGAACTACAAAGCGGACAAAACAAAATGCAATTGAGCTAAGTGGGGCCTCAAAAGTCACTTTTAAAGAGATAGATATTACATCGAGCGTAAAACAACACTTCATCGATATAGGACACGATGGTACCTCTTTAGATGTTGTATATGAAAACGCTCAAGCGAGGGAAAGAACACAAGTTCTTATGGATGTTGCCAACAAAGAAGGGGCATTAGTTATTGGCACAGGGGACTTATCTGAGTTAGCCCTTGGATGGGCGACCTATAATGGGGATCATATGTCAATGTATGGGGTAAATGCCTCTATTCCAAAAACATTAGTTCGTGTTCTTGTTCACCACGTAGCATCAACAACTGACAATAGTAATGAAAAAAAGGTTCTATTAGATATCCTTAACACCCCAGTGAGCCCTGAATTACTTCCATCTGTTAACGGAGAAATCTCTCAAGTAACAGAACATATCGTTGGGCCATATGAACTTCATGACTTTTTTATTTACTATGCAATTAGGTGGAATTTTACCCCTACAAAAGTCTATCATCTAGCTAAAGTCGCTTTTAAAGGTGTATATGATGATGAGGTAATTCTCACGTGGTTAAAAACATTTTACAGTCGATTCTTTTCTCAACAATTTAAACGTTCGTGTTCCCCAGATGGTCCAAAAGTGGGATCAGCTTCCTTCTCCCCAAGAGGAGACTTAAGGATGCCAAGTGATGCAAGTTCTTGTGCCTGGTTAGATGAAGTTAATGCACTCATTGCATCTATAAGAAAGTAGGAAGGAAGATACTCTATCTCTATAACAGTTATACAAAAAGCAGATAAGTGTCAATAAAAAAGTTGACAAATATATGTATCCTTTTTGTCATCTAAGCTGTTATATTATTGACACTATATGGGAGAGAGGTTTGTATTTCATGAAGAGAAAATTTATCATCACATCTTTAGGAATACTTTTTCTCATCATGATTCCACTAAGTGCTAGAAGCTTATTTGATGTTGGACTGAAAGTTGTTACTTTGTATGATGTACAAAAAGGGGTTGAGAGAGACGGGTTTTTTTCAGGAATGAGAGAAGGGAGCAATTGGAGTTTTGGGTTTGGAGTTGATGGAAGAATCTCAATTTTACATGCTTCTGTGATAGCTACTTCAGTATTTGGTAGTGAGAATTTAATGAATCTGTACTACTGTGCTTCAGTAGATATCCCGATAGTGAATGATATGGTATACTTATCACTAGGTGGGGGGCTTTCTAATCAGTTAGAGCTTCCCGTCGAAGAGGACGATGAGATGAGGTTTACTAGTCGTAGTGCAGGTGACTCATTTATTGATGTTATGCAAGATTCTCCCATTCATCTTAGTGCAAGTGTAGACCTTCTTTTAGGACCTGCAATGTTCTCCCTTTTCTACATGGTAGAAACTAGTAGCAAAATGGGGGATCCAATTAGCAACCTGTTTACTTCCGATGGAGTTCATAAAGGTGGAGTTTCGTTGACCCTCATGTTGTTTTAGGTAATTAAAAAGTGTAAACTTTTATTAGATTGAGATTATTTACGGAGGAGTTTCCTCTGGATAAGGAGAAAGAAGATGAAAAAAGTACTTATTATGTTAACAATTATTATGATGTTAGTTCCAGCAGCAGCTTTTGCTGGTCTATTCGATTTTAGTGTTGGTGCAACAGCACAATACAAGCTTCCTTACAATGCAAACACTAGTTCGTGGGAATGGGAAGATGGAATGACAAAGGTTGAAAACTATACTTTTGGTGCAGACATTAGAACACGTTTATTGTTTGCTGAAGTTGACGTTGTTGCCCTCTATGACCAAATCACTCCAGATATCCACACCCTTAGCAGTTTAGTTACTGGTGGTATTTCTCTTGACCTTTTAGGTTTAGTTCGAATTGGGTTAGGTCTTGGTCCACGATTAAGAGTTGAGTTTGGTGATGAAGTAGCATTCTACGATGCTAATGGAGATGAATTAGAAGATGCTGAAAACTTTACTGACGCCCTTATGAAATCAGACCTTACTTGGAGAGCTACTGTCGACTTAAAGTTAGGTAAAGTTCTAGTTGGTTTAAACTACACTGTTGATAGTAAAGGATTTAAGATTGAAGATAACAACTTTGCAGACTTACTTCCTGGAGAGAGTCAATGGAATAGTGGTAGAATTGGTGTTTCAGCCCTTTTCACAATATTCTAAGATAGAAAAGAAAGATTATTGTAATTGCACTTCTTAAGAAGTTAAGAAGTGCATACAAACAAAAAGAGAGAAATAGTGTGTCACGAACTACCTTCATAATTATATTCATCATATTACCCCTCTCTTTATGTGCTAAACCCTACTCGTTAGGGGTTGGTGGTATTCAGGAGTTCCAAGTTGAACTTGGTTCTCCTCAGATACAAGTTGTTGATGTTGTTGATGTGAATAACTGGGCTTCAGGAAGTGAATTGAGAGCAGAGCTCTATAACACGCTCTCTCTTGATGCATATATTCTCTTAAAGCAAGGGAATATTATTGATGTTACAAGTGATGGTAAGCCAGTATTTGAAGATAATATCTCTCAACGCTTTTTTGGTCTACTCGGCTTAAGTCTTAAAACAAAGGTTGCAACACTCACTACATTTTCTCTTGGAGCAGGTACTTTGTATGGAATAGATTTATATACTGATGAACCTGTTCGCTTTTGGGTTTCACACAAAGAAAATATCGTTGGAGTTACTCAATTTATGCAATTTTTTGACAATCTTTCTCTTGCATACCGAGCTCGCCTCGATTTTAACTTCTCTCGCTTCTCTTTAGGGATATCACTCCTTGTTCCAAGTGTGGTAGGAGATGAAGTCTCTTACGCTCCTGATTGGAAAAAATCAAAACTCGCAGCTTCATTTATTACTCGCCTCTTTTAAATAACTCAACTTCCCTATCTATGATATTCGGATTATGATATTATCAACTCATATTGAGGAGATATACGTATGGGAAGACGTACTATTTTAGGTTCTTTATTTATAGCCATCTTATTAGCAGCACTATTATTTTTTGTGCTTTATTTTTTTGTACCCTCTTTATCTGATGCATTTTTGAATGTAAGTTATCAAGGTAAAAGAGATGTGAAACAATTAAAAGAGGCAGTTGAATCAGTGTTAGTTTCGGCAAGAGTCCCTCAGGTTGATATTGATGCATATTTAGCTAAGATTGATGAATCAAAGCTCTATGCGACCGTTCAAGAAGCATCTAAAAAGGGGGGCGATGTCCTGTACTCCTATTTAGCAAAGGTTGGTGAGGAAGTAGACCTTGATGGTCTTAAAGCTGAAGAATTAGAGATGACATTGAAAAAAGGACTTGAAGAGACGAGTAAATATACTACTCGACAAATTGAAACCTTAAAACGAATATTCTCTGATGTGTTGGATACGAATTAATGGAAATAACTTTCTTAGGAACCGGAACAAGTCATGGAGTGCCTCGAATTGGCTGCTTTTGTAGTGTTTGCACAAGTAGTAATCCCAAAAACAAACGTTTTCGCTCTTCAATTCATATCCAAAGTGGTTCAACATCAATTGTAATTGATACAGGCCCTGAGTTTAGGATACAAATGCTTAGAAGCCACATTACCCACTTAAGTGCTGTCCTTTATACTCACAATCATGCCGACCACATTAATGGAATAGATGATTTACGTGTCTTTAGTGAAACTTCTCCCCTAGAGGTCTTTGGGCCAAAGCAAGTAATTGATGATTTATTATATAGATTTTCATATGCAATAGGATCTAATCACTTCAAAGGAGGACTTCCTCAACTCAACACAAATTTAATGCCATTAGAAGGGATAAAGATTGGAAATATATCTATACTACCTATTCCATTAGTGCATGGTTGTAGAGAAGTGTATGGGTATAGGATGGGTAAGTTTGCCTACCTTAGTGATTGTAAAGAGATACCAAGTGAAAGCATAGCAAAGCTACAAGGGTTAGATGTGGTTGTAATCGATGCCCTGAGGTATAAGAGGCATCCAACTCATATGAATCTTGATGAAGCAGTTGCTTCTGCACTTCTCATTGGAGCGAAGGAGACCTATTTAACCCATTTGTCTCATAATTTTGATCATGAAACGTTAGTTCATGATTTGCCAAGTGGGATGGCACCAGCTTATGATGGGCTGAGCCTTACCATACAGAGTTAATATTGGAGTTGTTCATGTCAGAAAAAAGAAAGAAATTATATGTTATTGATGCATTTGCCCTCATATATCGCTCCTATTTTGCCTTTATTAATCGTCCTCTTAGAGATAATGATGGAAAGAATGTCTCTGCTCTTTTTGGGTTTTATTCAACTCTTTTAAAAATTATTAAAGAGCATCCTCATGATTATCTTGTTGTTGCGCTTGATAGTATGACACCCACTTTTAGACATGATATGTATAAAGAATATAAGGCAAATAGGGATGCAGCACCTGATGATCTACATGAACAAGTGCCACGTATATTAGAAATTTTAGATGCAGCAAACATCCCACACATCAGAGTAGATGGGTGGGAAGCTGATGATATTATCGCTTCTGTTGCACGAAGTGCTACAGAACTCGATATTGATACAGTGATGGTTACGGGGGATAAAGATCTCCTTCAATTAGTAAATGAGCATGTGAGCGCTTTACGACCTCCAAGAAAAAATGAAAACTCGTATCGAGAGATTGGCCTTAATGAAGTTCTAGAAGAGTTTCATATCCACAGTAATCAAATTGTTGATTACCTTGCACTTATTGGAGATGCTTCAGATAACATCCCAGGAGTGAGTGGGATTGGCCCTAAAGGTGCTGTAAAGCTCCTTAATGAATATGGTGATCTCGATAACATCTACGCCCATGTTCATGAATTATCCCCTTCAGTTTCTAAAAAGCTGCTTAATTCAAAAGAAAATGCGTACTTAAGTAAGAAATTAGTGACTCTAGATCCTTCAATTTCAACAGGAATAGAGTTTGATACCACCCGTTTTACTACAGAGAGTATCGATTTTTCAAAAGCTGTTCCCTATTTTGAAAAAGCAAAAGCTTCATCCCTTATTGCCTCTATTGGAGAAGTGAGACCTGAAGCACTCTCTATGACTGAAAAAGGGAGTAAGAAGAATGTAAAAGGGAAATACAAAGCTATACTCAATATTGATGAGTTAAAAAGCAAATTAAAAGAAATCAGCGTGGGTGGAGTGATGGCATTTGATGTTGAAACTACCGACATTGATGATATGAAAGCAGAACCTATTGGTTTTAGTTTTACTCATGAAAGAAACAAGGGGTATTACGTCCCATTTATTGCAAATGATACAAGCTATGTTGACCCATTAGCTGCTAAAGAGGTATTAAGGGAATTCCTTGTTGAAAAAAAGATTCGTCTTATTGGACAAAATATTAAGTATGATTATAAAGTGTTAAAAAGGTGGGGCATTGAAGAGGCAACTCTCTATTTTGATACAATGGTTGCTGCGTGGTTAATTGATTCAGCAAGTGGTATTTATAATCTAGATCACCTCGCAGATAAATATCTTGATGGATACAGGACAATCTCTTATTCAGATGTCGTTGAAAAAGGGCAGTTATTTAGTTCAGTGCAGTTAGAGAAAGCAATCGATTATGCAAGTGAAGATGCAGATATTACCTTTCGCCTTTATGAAGAGTTTGCCCCTATCTTAGAAAAAGAGGGGCTATTAACACTATTTGAAAGAGTAGAAATGCCCTTAGTGAAAATATTAAGTCATATGGAACTTCATGGAATATTATTAGATAGCAATCGCCTACATAATCTAAATGTGGAAGTCACTGACAGAATTGCAAAGATAGAACAATCAGTCTATGAAGAAGTTGGCCATGAGTTTAATATGAACAGTCCAAAGCAACTTCAAGAAGTCTTATTTGAAGAGAGGGGCCTACCAACTGGGAAGAAGAATAAAACAGGCTACTCAACTGCGATAGATGTCATAGAAAAATTAGCTCTCATTGATGTAGTTCCTCGCCTCATTGTTCAAAATAGATCCTTAGTTAAATTAAAGAATACCTATATTGATGTCCTTCCGCTTATGGTAAACGAAGAGACAAAACGAATCCACACCTCGTTTACTCAAACAGGGACTGCAACAGGAAGGCTTTCAAGTAGGAACCCAAACTTACAGAATATCCCCATTAAAAATGAAGATGGGATTAGAATTAGAGAAGCTTTTACTCCACAAGAGGGATATCTTTTACTTTCAGCCGATTATGCTCAAATAGAACTTGTTGTTCTTGCCCACTTAAGTAAAGACCCTGCTTTAAAAGAGGCTTTTATTAATAAAGAGGATATTCACACAAGAACAGCATCCCTTATCTTCGATATCGATAAAAACCTTGTGATGCCTGAGCAGCGAAGAATCGCTAAAACTATTAACTTTGGGGTAATTTATGGAATGAGTGCATTTAGACTCTCTAATGAGCTTGGAATTTCTCGCTCTGATGCTTCAAATTTTATAGAGAACTATTTTAAACGATTTTCGTACGTGAAAGGATTTATGAACCATCTCTTAGAAGAGGCACGAGAGACAAAAGTTGTACACACTATTTTACAAAGAAAGAGACCTGTCCCACAAATAAATAGTTCAAATAAGATGGAACAATCGGGTGTAGAAAGGATTGTAGTAAATACTGCTATTCAAGGCTCTGCTGCAGATATTATGAAATTAGCTATGATTAAAGTAGATAATTTAATGAAAGAACATAACCTAAAAAGTCGTTTATCTCTTCAAGTGCATGACGAACTTATATTTGAAGTAGCAAAAGATGAAGTTGAAATTATGAAAAAATTGGTGAGAGAGGGGATGGAAAGTGCTTATCAGTTATCTGTTCCACTACGAGTAAGTATTGAAACTGGAAATAGTTGGGGAGAGATGCATTGATTATTGTAGGAGTTTCTGGCAAGTATTGTGCAGGTAAGAGCATGATTTCATCCCTCATAGCTATAAAAGGCTATAAAGAGGTAGATGTTGATGCATTAGGACATATTGCTTTACAAGAGAGTTATGATGAACTTATAACCACCTTCAGTAAAAAAATAGCAACTCCTTCGGGTGAGATAGACAGAGCTGCATTAAAGAAGATTGTTTTTAGTGATTCTAAGGAATTAAAAAAATTAGAGCGCATTGTACACCCTAAGATGGTAGAAATGGTAAAACAAGAGATCTATAAAGAAGAGAAAAAAGGTTCTAAAGCAATAATAATTAATGCTGCTTTATTACATCGAATGCATCTTGACGTATTATGTGATATAATTTGCTTTGTTCATACTCCTTTACTTTTACGCTATACAAGGGCTAAAGTAAGGGATAATATTAATTTGAAGAAGTTTATACAAATAAACGAAGCACAGAAGGATATTAATTCAACGCTTTTCGATACAAGTGCAGATGTATATATTATAAAGAATATTGGTAAGAAAAAATATATACATCGACAAGTAGATGAGTTTTGCATTACTATAGGGATATAGGGATCAGAAAGATATGAGAAAAACAGGTTTATATATGTTATTAGGTGTCATCATCTCAGTCGCTATCTTTGTGTTGGCTGGAATTTTATACTTTCAACCAACAGTGATGCGAGGAAGGGAAGCTGTACAAGAAGTTCCATCCGTTACTGTCGAGGTGAAAGAGGTTAAAACTAAGAAAGTTGAACCACCTAAAGTTGAGCAACCAAAGCCTAAAGCACAAGAGGCTCCTATAAAAGTTGAAGAAAAGGTTGCTGATGGTCCACCTCCTGCTATTAAAGAGAAAGAGGTTGTGATAGAAGAGAAAAAGGCTCCTCTACCTCCCCCTCCTAAAGTTGTAGAAGTAAAAGAGGTTGAACCTCCTGCCAAAGTAAAAATACCTAAGCCTGTGACTATTACTCTCACAGTTACCCCTTATGAAGAGCCAGTAGAGATTAAAGAAGAGGCTCCTGTGGTAATAAAAGAAGAGCCAATTATAGTTGAAAAAGCTCCTGTTGTAATAAAAGAAGAAGC
>CAYVRR010000027.1:0-24185 GCA_964453215.1 uncultured Spirochaetaceae bacterium
AGTAATCTAGAAATTATTGAGTATGGTGAAATTGCAAGAATTGTAGTTCGGGATAATAGCGTAGTTGGAGCAATAGCTTATACTAAAGAGGAAGAGCTCATCTTTATTTCAGCAAAAGCTGTAATACTTGCAACAGGTGGTATGAGCGCGTTATTTCAACACAATTTAACAACAGATGATGTGTGTGGAATTGGCCACTCTCTTGCATTAGATGCTGGAGTTCCCCTTATAAACCTAGAATTTATTCAATTTATTCCAGGTATGACTAGCCCTGTGTATAAACTCATTTTTGGTGAAATCATCTTACGCTATGTAGATACTATTAAAGATGAAAATGGAGTTGAAGTATTAAGAAAAGCATTTGATGATGAAGGTGATTATCATACATGCCTTGAACAGAGGGCGATGCATGGACCGTTTACTTGTGGTGATACTTCTCAATATTTTGACATTCTATTGATGAAACACTACATAAAGCATCCTGAATCAAAAGGGTTTGTTTTTACATTTAAAAAAGATCTTCTTGAAGATGAAAATCCATTAGTAAAAGAGATTCCAGAGCTATATAAAAAACATAAGATCAATATTACTCAAGAGAGTATTACACTTCTTCCGTTTGCCCATTGTAATAATGGAGGCGTTTCTATTCAAAAAGATGGCTCCACTGTTGTGAAGGGATTGTTTGCAGGAGGGGAGGTGGCTGGAGGTGTTCATGGAGCAGATAGACATGGTGGAGCGGCAACAGCTGCTGCCCTTGTATTTGGTGCGTTAAGTGCAGCAAGTGCGATCCATTATTGTGATACTCAATTCAGACTCTCATATGATGCAGATAGTATAAAAAATGCGTTCATCTCATTTATTACACCTCAAAGAGCAGCTTCTCATGACGCTATTCATATATTTAATGAGTTAAGGAAAAAATTATTTACCTACGCAAATGTGTATAGAAATAAAGAGGGTATAGAAGAAACTTTAGATTGGGTTAAAAAAATGAAGGAGCAGTTTTCACCCCTAGACTCTATAACTCAACGTAAGGATGGTAAATTAGCACTTAAAACTTTCCATGCTTTACGAACAAGTGAAGCACTTCTTCTTTCTCTGTTAGAGCGAAAAGAGAGTAGGGGAGGTCACTATAGAAGTGATTACCCTACAAAGGATCCTTCTCTTAGTAATAAGAGAGTTATTGTGAGTGAAAGAGAGAGAGTATTAGTGGCATCATGGATCTAAACATTATCGGGGAATATATTTTTTTCTGTTTTTCCATAAATGAGAGATAATAAACTGTTCACATTTATTACTTTTTGTTTTCAGTAAATGTATTATTTTCGCATGCTCATTTTGTGTAATTGAGGACATCTTTGTATTCATCGAGTGATAAAAAAGCATAGATGAACGTAAGTTTAATTGCTCAAACATTCGTAGGGCAAGATCGTTTCCTGCTAAAGAGACAAGAGTGTGGTGATACAGATAGTGAGTTTCTCCATATGAGACAAAATCTATTGGACTCTCTTGTAAATAGGCATCCATTTTTTCATATAGCTCAATTAATGGGGTAATATCTTTATCTTCTTCGATAATTAATCGCACACATAATGCTTCAATGTATGATCTCATCTCAAGGAGTTCTTTGTGATCTTTATCATTACTCTCTTTCACATAGGAGCCACTTTTAGGTTGAACTACAATAAGCCCATCCCTTTGTAATCGTTTTATACTTTCTCGTACAGGCGTTCTAGAGCAAAAAAATTCCTTTGCTAAAGCTGTTTCTGAAAGTTTTTCTCCAGGAATATATTGCTCTGTTAATATCCGTTTTCTTAAAATTGCGTGTATTTCATCTACCCTAACACTCTTTTGGCTTTCATTCATTTTATTAATCCTTGTCATCCTATCTCATATAGTATAGCAGAAAAAACGTAGTATACAAGAAAAATATACACTTTTGATGAGGTGCTTTTCTCCACTCTCTAATATATTTGCTAATTCTATATATAGTATGGAAAAAATAAATATTAAAAAAATGTTTGACAAATGCAATATCGTAAACAAGTATACAAGTTGTGGTATTTATAAAAAAATACAAAACAATTTGTAATTGTTCTATGAACAGAAACATAGAACTATAGGAGGAAGATTATGAAGAAAGTGTTGGTTCTGTTACTTATTCTGATGGTTGCTCTAGGCAGTGTAACTGCTAAAGGAGCACAAGAAGAAGTAGGTGCAAGCGCTACAAGCCCTCTAGCTGATGCAAGGGTTCGTCAGGCTATAGCATACGCAATTGATATGGATGCAGTAGTTGAAAGCTTATTAAGTTCAAAAGCTCTTGTAGCTAATAGCTTAACTCCAAACGGAGCTTGGAAAGTTCCTGGGCTTGAAGATTATTCATATAACCCAGCAAAAGCAAAACAACTATTGAAGGATGCTAAGTGGGATAAGAATTATGTGTTAGATATTGTCTACTACTATGGAGATCAAATGACTGTTGATCTCATGACTGCAGTACAAGCTTATTTAGCTGATGTTGGCATTCAAAGCACATTTAGAAAATTAGAAGGTGACTTAGCAGCACAACTTTGGGTTCCACCAACAGATACTGTTAATGGACCTTCTGCAATTGACTGGGATTTAGCCTATGCTGGAATCGCGGCTCTTTCATTAAATGAATATTATGACAGATTCTTACCCGGCTACTCATCTAACTCCCACACCCCTGATAATGCTGAATTAGAGGCACTTATCAATGCAACACATGTGGTTGATCCAGTTGCTCAAAAGAAAGCTTTCTTTGCTCTTCAAGAGTATGAAAATGAAACTCTATTCAACATCCCACTCTATTATCAACAAGTCTTTGTTGTAAGTAGTAATGACTTAGATAGAGCAGGTGCTGATTTTGGAAACGAGCAGTTCAATTATGATTGGAACATTGTTAATTGGGATATTAAAGCTCAACCTAATGGGAAGAAAGTCCTTAAAACAAATGGTGGACCTGTAAGCTTTATTGAAACCCCATTCCTTAATCCAGGATCATTCATGGCTCAAAAGGTATTATTTGACCGTCTCCTTGTTGCAGATGCTGGACTTGCTTCATTTGAAGGACAACTCGCATCTTCTTATACCGTAAGTGATGATGGAAAAGTGATTAGCTTTACCTTACGAGATGGAATTACATGGCACGATGAATCTCCTATTACAGCAAAAGATGTGAAGTGGACCTATGAGTTTGCAACAAAAGTCCCTGCAGTAAACGCAGTTTTCTCATCAATGCTTAAACAACTAGTAGGCTATGAAGCATATAGCAGCGGCAGTAGTGACCACATACGTGGTATTGAGGTAAATGGTAATACTGTTACCTTTACATTTGAAGAAGCAAACTCAAATGCTCTTCTCGTGTTCTCTCAATTCCCACCACTACCACAAAAATATTTTGTTGATGTAGATCCTCTTAAATTCCAACAAGCAACATATTGGCAATCACCTGTTGGTTCAGGACCGTACAAAGTAGAAGAAATCTCAATGAATAACTATGCAACATTTGTTCCACATACTTCCTATCATGGTGGAAAAGCACATATTGATGTAATTCAAATGTATCCTAGTGGAGAGTCTGATCCTAACTTAGTGAAAAACTCTGCAGCTGGACAACTCGATTATGCATATACAAAGAGTGTTGAAGATGTTATTGCAATTGAGAAAATGGATAATCTCACAGTAACTCCTGTTGATATTCGTTATACAAGACTCTTTTACGTAAATAAATTCCCAAAACCATAATGAGGTAATAATGAGCCGGTGGATATTCCCACCGGCTATTGTCTTACCTACCAATTAATGAGGATACTACTATGTTTCATTATGTAATTAGAAGGTTGCTAACTTTCATTCCAATGATACTTATCATTACATTTTTAATTTTCTTAGGACTAGAACTTACTCCAGGAGATGCTGTTTCTTTCATGGTAAGCCCAGAAGCGTTAGCAAACATGGATACAAGCCAGCTTGAAGCATTAAGAGATTCTCTTGGACTAAATGACCCTTTTGTAGTTCGCTATGCGAGATGGCTTGGCGGAGTATTCACAGGTGATTTTGGCTATAGTCTTACAAGTGGAGTACCTATTCGTACCATTGTGCTAGATCGACTTCCTGCAACATTAGAATTATCATTTGCAGCTCTTATTATATCAACAATTTTTGGCTCTCTGTTAGGACTTTTAAGTGCCTTAAGAAAAGGGAGAGTGACCGATTCACTCTTAACAATTGGTGGTATGATTGGAGTTTCAATTCCAGAGTTTTTCTTTGGATTAGTGAGTTTACTCATTTTTGCAATAAAACTTAAATGGTTTCCAATTGGAGGAAGAATCTCACCTGGGGATCTCTCTTTCATAGATAGAATTCCTAATTTAGTACTTCCTGCCCTCGTGTTAGGCATTGCGATGACAGCAGGCGTTATGAGATACGCAAGAAGTAGTATGCTTGACACCATAGAGAAAGACTATATGAAAACAGCAAGAAGTAAGGGACTGCCAGAGTGGAGAGTGAATCTTATCCACGGATTTCGTGTGGCTCTTACCCCCATAGTTGTATTAATTGGATTTAGATTGCCCATGCTCATTGGAGGGTCAGTGGTAATTGAACAGATATTTCAATGGCCAGGACTTGGAAATGAATTCTTAGCTGCAGTAAGAGGGCAAAACTACCCATTGGTTATGATGATTGCACTCTTTTTTGTATTTGCTGTTCTTATCGCAAGTTTAATTGTAGATATTTTGACAGCTATACTCGATCCACGAGTCAAACTAGGGTAAGGAGAGAATAATGGGAAAAATGAGTAAGCGAATGATGAAGAAAATGGACACCATTCTCCTTGCTGAGGAAGCGGGTCTATTATCACATAAAAAAGGATCTAGAGTATTAAGAAAATTGATGAGTAACCATCTTTCAGTAGTAGGACTTGTAATTTTCTCCCTCATACTTTTATCAGCAATCTTTGCCCCCCTGTTAACTTCGTATGGACCACTTCAAATATCTTTAAAAGAAGTCTTATCACCTCCAAGTTCTACACACATTTTTGGAACTGATAAACTCGGGCGAGATGTGTTTACAAGAATTCTTTATGGTGGAAGAATTTCAATATTAATTGGTTTTGGAAGTGCTCTCGGTGCTGCGACGATTGGAATTCTTGCAGGAAGTTATGGAGGCTACAAAGGGGGATGGGTAGATAAGTTCTTCCTTCGCCTTTCAGAAATCTTTATGTCATTTCCCCAAATTGTCTTAGTCCTCCTTATTGTAACAATAGTTGGGCAGAGTATGAGTAATTTAATATTTATATTTATTGGAACAGGGTGGGGAAGCGTCTATAGAATGACTAGAGCTAAAATGCTCAGTATTAGAGAAGAAGAGTATGTAATAGCATTAAAAGCGTTTGGACTCAATGATCTTCTTATCTGTTATAAGCACATGCTTCCAAATGCACTTGGCCCTATTATGGTAAATATAACATTAAGTACTGCAATGTTTATCCTACAAGAGGCTGCCTTAAGCTTTCTAGGTCTAGGCGTTCCCCTACAAATTGCAACGTGGGGAAATATTCTCAATGCTGCAAATGATATGACTGTGTTAACTCAATACTGGTGGATATGGTTGCCCGTTGGTATTGTTATCTCATTATTTGTATTGAGTGTTAACTTCATAGGAGATGGACTGAGAGATTCTGCAGATCCATCACAACAAGGATAATAGATATGGATACTCTTATAAAAGTTGAAAATTTACGCACCTATTTTTATACAAATAACCGATGCAATAAAGCTGTTGATGATGTATCTTTCTCAATTAAAAAAGGGAGAACACTTTGTGTAGTTGGAGAGTCTGGTTGTGGAAAAAGTGTTACAGCAAGTTCTATTATGCAACTTCTACCTCGGCTTGCTCGAATAGAGAGTGGTTCGATCACATATTATAGAGAAGAGGGTGAAGTAAATATTGAAACCCTACTAAGAAATGGGAAGGAGATGAGAAGCATTAGGGGAGGAGAGCTCGCGATGATCTTTCAAGACCCAATGACAGCCCTTAACCCAGTATATACAATAGGATTCCAAATAAAAGAGAACCTAAAATATCATACAAAGCTGAGTGCAAAAGAGAGGGAAAAAAAAGCTATTTCCCTCCTTTCTGATATGGGAATTCCTTCCCCAGAGAGACGAATACACGATTATCCTCACCAATTCAGTGGAGGGATGAGACAAAGGGCAATGATTGCAATGGCAATGAGTTGTGACCCTAAAGTATTAATTGCAGATGAGCCTACCACAGCGCTTGATGTAACAACACAAGCGCAAGTTTTTGAATTGATGGACTCTCTTAAAAAAGATCATCATACATCAATTATGCTTATTACCCATGATATGGGAGTAGTAACAGAACTTGCTGATGATGTAATTGTGATGTATATGGGAAATGTTGTTGAAGGGGGGAGTGTTGAACAAGTTTTAAGAACTCCTCACCATCCTTATACAAAAGCTCTGTTGCAATCTATTCCATCACTTGGTAAAGGAAAAAACCAGAAGATTGACCCTATAAGAGGGGCAACCCCTGATCCCTTTGATAGACCAAAAGGATGTCGATTCGCTCCTCGTTGTGATTATTGTACAGACCGATGTCTTACTGAAATGCCGCCAGAAGTCTATATAGATGAGAGCCATAGAGTGAGATGTTTTAATTATAAGGAGGTATATTCAGATGGCAAAAAATAAAGAAGTCCTCTTAACACTCAGTGACGTAAAAACTCACTTCCCTGTAAAAAAGGGTGTATTCAAAAAAACTGTTGGACATGTAAAAGCAGTTGATGGTGTTGATCTTACTATTTATAGGGGGGAGACTTTAGGGTTAGTTGGAGAATCTGGATGTGGAAAAACAACCTTAGGTAAAACAATACTACAATTAGTAAAAGCAACGAATGGTAAAATTGAGTATGACTTTGACGGTGAAGTAAAAGATCTTATTACACTCAGTGATAAAGAGATGATGAGGGCACGTAAGAAGATGCAAATTGTGTTTCAAGACCCCTATTCATCCCTTAATCCATCATTCTCCATCTATGGCTCTTTGAGTGATCCCTTAAAAAAGTTTGGTGTAAAAGGTGCAACAGATAGGAAAAAAATAGTAGGCGACTTGTTAGAGTCTGTGAATATGCGAAGGGAATATATGAATCGTTACCCTAATGAGTTTAGTGGTGGGCAGCGGCAAAGAATTGGAATAGCTAGAGCATTGAGCGTTGACCCTGAACTCGTTGTTTGTGATGAAGCGGTGAGTGCTCTTGATGTTTCTATTAGAGCACAAGTTCTCAACTTGTTGATGGATATTAAGAAGAAAAGGAGCCTCACCTATATCTTCATTACTCACGATTTGAGTGTAGTTGAATATATAGCTGATAGAATTGCAGTAATGTATCTTGGTCATATTGTTGAACTTTCTGACGCTGATCAACTCTACAGCCATACCTCTCACCCATATACTCAAGCACTACTCTCTTCTATTCCTGTTGCTGATTTAGATTATGTGAAAAAAAGAATTGTATTAGAGGGAGATGTTCCGAACCCTATAAATCCTCCTAGTGGATGCCCATTTCATCCTAGGTGCCGTTTCAAGATGGATACATGTAGCACTATGATGCCTACATTAAAACCATATACGATTGAGGGAAAAGAGCACCTAGTCGCGTGTCACCTCATGGATAAAAAATAAGAGTGCAATAGCACAAGGAGAGATAGAATGAGCAAGTTCGGTGTTGAAACCATTAAGGGAATGCTTCCTGCTATGGTTACAAGTTTTGATGCAATGGGGGATTTTGATGAAAAAGGGCAAATAGAAGTTGTCGATTTTCTCCTTAGTCGAGGTAGTGATGGACTCTATATTACAGGAAGTACTGGGGAAGCCTTTCTCATGGATACGATAGAACGGAAAAGGGTCACAGAAGTTGTATGTGAAAGAGTGAACAACACAAAACCTGTTATTGCCCACATTGGAGCAATAGGAACTAAAATATCTATTGATTTAGCAAAACATGCTTGCTCTTGTGGTGTTGATGCTATTTCAGCAGTACCTCCCTTCTATTGGAAATTTAATGAAAATGAAATATTTAATTATTACAAAGAAATTTGTGAAGCAGTAGATATCCCAATGATCGTCTATAATATTCCCCTCGCAGGAGCCATGGGCTATTCTCTTATCAAAAGATTAGCAGAGATTGATCACGTAAAAGGGATAAAATATACAGCAACTACTCATTATGAAATTAAACGACTTAAACAAGATATTGGTGAAGATTTTATGATCTATTCTGGAGTAGACGAAATGGCTGTAAGTGGTTTGATGAATGGCTCTGATGGAATTATTGGTTCCTTCTATAATATTCTTCCAGAACTATTTAAAGATATATATGTAGCAGTAAAAGAGCAGAGATTTCTTGATGCAACAAGATATCAAGAACAAGCCAACACTATTATTATGTATATGCTCGATAATGGATTTGTCTCTACAATGAAGCGCCTTCTAACGCATCTAGGAATAGGAGCTGGAGATGTGAGAGCTCCATTATCTTCTCTACAAAAAGAGCGTGAAAGAGAAGTGTTTGAGGCTCTTAAAAATCTCAACAACAGTGTTGGCCCTATTCACTCATATGTATTAGAAACATTAGGAGCGTAGTGTGGACTTTGAATCAATACGTAATCTTTATAAAGAGCAACTTACAACTTCAGTACTCCCATTTTGGCTTAACCACGGCTTAGATTCTACATATGGAGGAATCTATACTGCACTTGATGAAGATGGGTCTCTCCTTGATACAGATAAATCTGTCTGGTTTCAAGGAAGAGCCTTATGGACCTATTCTACTGCATACATTGAAGTAGAGCAGCGAAAAGAGTATGTAGATGCTTCTCATAACCTTGTCTCTTTTATAGATAATTATTGCTATGACGAAGAGGATGGAAGGATGTTTTTTCGTGTGAGCAAAGATGGCAAGGGCATTATAAAAAGGGAGCGATATGTCTTTAGTGAAACCTTTGCTGTTATTGGCTATAGTGCGTATTCAAGGGCAAGTGGTAACATTGAGTACGCCCATAAAGCGTTTGAATTATTCAAAAAGATAATTCATACCCTTCACACACCCAATATCCTCAAGTCAAAAGTTTCTGAAAAGCACCGACCTACAAAAGGGTTTGGGGTTCCGATGATTCTTATAAATACTGCTCAGGAACTTCGTAAAGCTCTACCTGAACAGAGTGAATACCTCAATTCAATGATAGATTCATTCATACATGAGATTGAAGAAAGCTTTGTGAGAGATGAATATGAAGCAGTTATAGAAATAGCTTCTATTAACAATGAAGTCTATACAGAACACATTGATGGAAGGACACTAAATCCAGGTCATGCAATTGAAGGGGCGTGGTTTATTCTTGAAGAATATCAACAACGTAATATTGACTCTTATAAAACATTAGGATTAAAAATGTTAGATTGGATGTTCAAGAAAGGATGGGATACACAATATGGAGGGATTACCTATTTTATTGATCTCCTTGAAAAAAGTGTGAGCGAGTATTGGCATGATATGAAATTTTGGTGGCCTCAAAATGAAGCGGCTATAGCAAATCTTTTTGCCTACACTCTCACTCGAAAAGAAATCTATAAAGAGAATTTTCTCTTAGTCCATAATTACACACAAAAGCATTTTATTGACCACACTCATAAAGAGTGGTATGGCTATCTTCACAAAGATAACTCACTTAGCACACGGTTAAAAGGTAATATGTTTAAAGGACCATTTCATATACCTAGAATGTATTTAAAATGCCTCTCTTTATTCGACCAAATCCTTTAATACTTATTCTCTAAGGGTTTTTCCCTTAGAGAATATTTTGTTTGATATGTAACTCTTTTTTTCCTTATTGGTTTAATGCAGTATAGATAAGGAAAATCAAAGAGATGAAAAAAGTACTAGCATTAAGTCATACACTACTACTCAATATTAGGTGTTACTCATTTAAGATAGGACAGTTTTCTATCTCTACACTTCCACTTATCGCTTTTGTACTCCTTGTTCATGCTAAATTTGCAGATAAAGTAATCAGATAAAAAAACATAGCCGAATAATCGAGCCTAATACCTGAAAATTACCTACCCATATCCCCTCTATGTACATCTATTCAATGAATCCCCACTAAAGAAGATGAGCATTCGTTGACCTTATTGACTCTTCATAATAGACTAGAAGGAGATGTTTTCTACACCAATATGTATGTATGAAGAGTAACAAATATTTTCAAATGGGAGATTATGATGAATAACAGAGATTTAGCAAATGCAGTAAGAATTCTGAGTATGGATGGAGTTCAAAAAGCTGCAAGTGGACACCCTGGCGCACCAATGGGTATGGCAGATATTGCAGAAGTTTTATTTAGACGTGTAATGAAACACAATCCTACAAACCCCTCATGGGCAAATAGAGACCGTTTTGTCCTCTCTAATGGACACGGATCTATGTTGTTGTATTCACTACTGCACTTAACTGGATATGATTTACCTCTTGAAGAGTTAAAACAATTTAGACAACTTCACTCAAAAACTGCAGGACATCCTGAGTATGGCGTTACAGTTGGTGTTGAAACAACAACAGGACCACTTGGGCAAGGATTAGCAAATGCTGTTGGAATGGCTTTAGGGGAAAAAATGCTCGCTTCTCAATTTAACAAAGAAGGCCATGAAGTCATTAATCACTACACATACACATTCCTCGGTGATGGCTGTCTCATGGAAGGGGTGAGTCACGAAGTTGCGTCCCTCGCAGGAACATGGGGACTAGGTAAGTTAATTGCTGTCTACGATGATAATGGCATTAGTATTGATGGAGAAGTGAAGGGCTGGTTTAATGACGACACACCAAGTCGTTTTGAAGCCTACAACTGGCATGTTATTCGAGATGTTGATGGTCACGATAGTGCTGCTGTTGAAAAAGCTTTACTTGAAGCTAAAAACGTATCAGATAAACCAACCCTTATTTGCTGTAAAACAACAATTGGTTTTGGCTCTCCTAATAAAGCTGGTAAAGCTGACTCTCACGGAGCACCCCTTGGTAAGGATGAAATTGTAATTACACGAGAACAACTTGGGTGGAAGTATGATGAACCTTTCTTTGTTCCCCAAGAGATGTATAGTGCATGGGATTGCAAGATACGTGGACAAAAGAGTGAACTAGAGTGGAATAAGCAGTTTGATGCCTATAAAGCTCAATACCCAACAGAAGCAGCTGAACTCACAAGAAGATTGAATGGAGAAAGAAGTGAAGGTTGGGAAGCTACAATGGATGAATTTATTGCTTCTTGGCAAAAAGAAGGAGTAAAAGTTGCTTCAAGAAAAGCATCTCAAATGGTCTTAGATGTATTAACTCCTTTAGTAAGTGAATTCGTTGGAGGTTCTGCTGACTTAGCCCCATCAAACCTCACCATGAGCACATCATCTAAAGTAATTACTCACGATGATTATTCTGGTAACTACCTCCACTACGGAGTACGAGAATTTGGTATGGCTTCTATTATGAATGGTCTTGCCCTTCATGGAGGGTTCTTACCATATGGTGGAACATTCCTTATCTTTATGGAATATGCTAAAAATGCAATTCGTATGGCTTCCCTCATGGGCTTACATGTTGTATATGTCTTTACCCACGATTCAATTGGACTTGGAGAAGATGGCCCAACACACCAACCTGTAGAGCAAGCTACGATGCTTAGAATTACTCCAAATATGAAGTCCTGGAGACCTTGTGATGCAGTAGAGACAGCTGTTGCCTGGAAAGAAGCAATCAAACACACCTCAGGACCCACTTCCCTCATGCTCAGTCGACAAAACTTAGCACCACAAGAAAGAGATGCGGCTCAAGTGAAAGATATTGAAAAGGGTGGTTATATATTAAAAGACTCTACAGGAACTCCTGATATCATTCTCCTTGCAACAGGGAGTGAAGTAGAGCTAGCGATGAATGCAGCTGCCAATTTAAGTAATGATGGAGTAAAGGTACGAGTAGTCTCTCTTCCTTCAACTGAAGTTTTTGATGCACAATCTGATGAATATAAAGAGAGTGTATTACCTAATTCAGTAAGAAAGAGAGTTGCAGTAGAAGCTGCCCATGTTGATTTCTGGCACAAATATGTTGGACTTGATGGTAAAGTTGTTGGAATGAATAGCTTTGGTGATTCAGCTCCAGCAGATGAACTTTTCAAACTCTACAACATCACAACAAGTGCTGTAATTGAAGCAGCAACATCTTTATTGAAATAGCACATCTATTAAACAATCTGAGATTGATGAAGGGACAATGTAATAATTGTCCCTTCAATGTTATTAATCCTCTACAACAAAATCTGTCATTGCACAACACATTCCACCATTGAACTTCTCAAAAGTACCTGTGGCAACAACAAGGATGAGATGGTTAATATCAGCAACTTGAGTTGTATAGGTAAGATCTGTTTGACCCACAATAAGCTCTCTATCCTCATAATCATTTGGATTCACCCTATACCACGTGTATGTAAGTCCATCTTCAATATTCTCACTCGTCCCATAGGGAACTAAAGAGAAATTTGCAACAATTCCAAACCCTACATGAGGATTCAATATACCTGTATTCACCATAGAGTAGTCTAAGCTATAGTTGATATCTGCATCAACTTGGCATTGAGTTGCATACTCTATGTTTGAAAACTCCCCATCATATGCACCTCCTGTAATTAATAAGCGAAAGTAACCTAGAGAGTGAGAATTTGGCAACTCTACATCATACCCTGCTGCTGTGGGGTCACTTGTTGTGTATGGATCTTCGCCATTCATCATAGTTTCAAAGGTATAGGGGCTATTTGAAGGACTAAACTGGAGGGTGTAACTAGTCGCTCCAAAATCTTCTGGGGTAGTGAATCCTAAGAAGGCAGTTCTTCTATTCCAGGTATTATCACTATGCTCTACAAATAAAAGATTCTTTGGATTGTGGACAATCTCAACGGGGATTGTGCTTCCGTTTTCTGTTAATGAGTCTAGAAATGGACACGATGTCATGAAGGTGATCAGCAAAGTAAGAATAAGGCATAGTAGAATTAATTTTTTCATACTATTTTCCTTTTTATTATTTCAATGCTGCTGATATATCAAATATGGAAAATGAAAGGTTACTTGGTTTATTGTGAAATGTAGCAAAAATATCAAAATATTTATTAATTGGATCGTATTATAATTAAGCTACGATAATAATATATTTGAACGTCTAATCTAGTACTAAAGCTCTATCATTAGCAGATGAAATGATGTATATATTGAGTAGCAAAATAGTGCTTTATTATGGTGTGATGAGGAGCTCATGTAGGGATATGAAATATTACCAACAGGTGTATCGTATCGATGAGGAAAGTGATAGAGTCATTATCGATGTTGCAATGGATCGTTACCTCGATTATTTTCATGAATGGGATAACTCAACATATAAAAGAAGGGATTTACACCCCGATTTAGCTCAATTTTTAAATGTATGCTCAAAAGAAATTCCTCTTTCTCGTAAACTAAAAATTGTGTTTGCTATAAAAAATAAGAAAGAAGATTTACAGAAAGAGAGCATGATAACAGATAGTTATCACTACTATTATTTAGCAGAACTTCAGCATGTTGAGCGGCAGATTAAAAGGAAATTTAGATTTGCTATCTTTGTTGCAGCAATCGCAATATTGATAATTGCTATGTATTACCTCTCATCTGCCCCTATGAATGAAATATTTGCATACCGTATCGTGAGGGAGGGGATTCTCATAGGGGGATGGGTCTTTATGTGGGAGGCTTTTCATATCATAGCTTTTCAAACACTCGACCCTATAAAAAGGCGAAAAGAGTTAAAAAGGTTTTTAGAAGCCCCACTCGTATTTCGCACATTTGGATAGAACCCTCACTTTTACTTCTCTTTATCCCCTTTTATATGATTGATAGACACTGTTTCCAGAAATTGCTAACACGACAAGACTTGCCCCAATGAGAAAATTAACATCTGGAATTTCCTTTAAAAATATCCACACATAAAAAATACCTAAAACAGTCTCACTCGAATTTACAAGGGCAGCTTCTGGAGCACTAATATAGCGTGTTCCAGTTGAAATCATAGTTTGTGAAAAAGGAATAACAAAGAGACCAAGAATTGCTAAAGGTAGAATAGATTCAACTGGAATACTAATATTCCCTTTTGTTAATATAAGGGCAACTATAGTTGATGTGATACCTCCAATAATGACCAAAGAGAGGCGAGAGACATCTTTATGCTTTCTCATAAAAGAGAGATTTGATCCAAGAAAGAGGGGTGTAGCTAGAGCATAGAGAAACCCTCTTACATCCATATTTCCAAACCCATCCCTATACATATACCATATTCCAAACAATGCTATAATTGCAGCTACTATTGTAACAGGAGAAGGTTTTCTTTTATAGAAAATTGCACTAAAAGCTGCCGCAAACAAAGGTGAAAGGGCAATGAGAACTAATGTATTTGCAGCACCAGCGTATTGGACCCCTAAAGTGAACCCTGTTCCACTAAAACCCCACATAAGACCACTAATAACCATCGCACCTCCACCTTCCTTCATGATTTCAAGTGATCTTTTTTTGTTACGTATCAAGAAAATTGTAGTAATTGAAATAAAAGTGAAAAAACCTCTATAAAAGACAGCTGCAATTCCACTAGGGCCAGATAACCTAATAAGAAGTGCATCAAAGCTTAATACAAGGACACCAATAATTGCAAATGTTAACCCTTTTAGATAGGTTTTCTTCTCTTGTTCCATTAATTTCTCCCATAAGCTACCTTATAGGAGAGTTGATGTTTTGCCAAGAAGGGGAAATCTTGCAACTTCAGTATGAAAAGCACCATACTTTGTGAGTTTAGATTCTACCAAAGAGATTGATGAAACATGTAGTGGGGGAATAGAGTGGGTGAATGTGTGGTTTCCCTTTTTATCGATATTCACTCTTCTAAGAATGGTAACATGAAATACCTTATTCTTCTTATCAAACGGGATGCGAAGTAATTGAAGCACTTCCCTAATTTTATTACTCACATATATGAGGTCATCACTCGTGCTAATCTTTATATAATAAAGAGAACCATCAGGTCGTTTGAAAAAACCTACCTCCTCCCATATAAGAGTTATTGGTGGGAAAGAAATTTCTTGTAGAGCTGATATTAACTCAATTGATTGTTTCTCACTCACTTCTTTCATAAAAAAGAGTGTGAGGTGCATGTGATCGAGTCGACTTCTTTTTCCCCTATCTGAAATGGAGAGAATAGCGTTTTGAATCTTTTCAATAGAGGGGATAATTTCGTGTGGTATTAAAATACTCATGAACATTCTCATAGTATCTATGGTATCATACTAGAATAGATACGCTATGCTGAATATATAAAAAGGAGTCAATATGCTTCTAATTCCACCACTTTCAACAACAGATCATTCTGAATTGTATTATGAACTAAAAATGAATGGGCTGAAAACAGAACTTACCCATTATCAATGGGGAAGCGATCGTGATATCCATACATCTTTATATCTTGGCCATAAAAATCACTCTCTCTATCTCTTCTTTGAAGTGATAGAACCAGATATTGTAGCAACACACACCGAGCATTTTAGCAATGTATATGAAGATAGCTGTGTTGAATTTTTCTTTAGAGAGCAAGGTACGATGAGCTATACAAACATCGAGATTAATCCTTTTGGAACTGCCTTAGTTGGCTATGGAGAAAGTCGTCATACACGGAGTAACGTCTCCCTTGAATATATTCACTCCCTCGATATACACACAACATATAATAAGGAGATGCCATACAATGGTTCATGGAGCCTATTTTATCACATACCAATGGGAACAATAGATAACAAGACCATTATTTGGGCTAATGCATATAAGTGTGGAGACTTAACCCCTAAAGCTCATTACATCTCGTTATTCCATGTTGACACTGTAAGCCCTGATTTCCATCAAAGTTCATATTTTCATCCGTTTAAATTTTCAACATAGTGGTGGCTATGTTAAGGAAAACATTACAGGAAATATGTTAGGAGTGTAATAATTATGAGAAAAAGTTTTCTCTATAGATAGTGAGGTACATGAAGTTCGTGATGAATAGATGCCTCTAGTTATAGTGTAATAATCTGATACCCTTTTTCGATATAAGAAGAGAACGAGGGGTGTCCACTCATCTCGCCCCCCACAGGAAGGCCAGAGTTTTCATTATATTCTAAGACATTGAGCTTTGCAGAACATCCTTTACATACACAATCAATAAGATTAAGGTCGACTACTTTCTTAAATAGAGGGTTTTTTGATTCAACCATTGTTTTTACTAAAGTAACAGCTTCACCTTCTAGGACAACTTTTACGTCCATCCCTTTTTCATGTAAATCGAGTGCATTAAGTAGTACATGTACAAAACATGTGGGGTTCCCGTTAAAAGCAAAAATTACAAATTTGTTCATATTAAGTCCTCAATAATATAAGATGAATAAATTATATCATATATCATGAGGATGTGGTACGCCTTCGTGCTATCTACAAAAGTAATTCAATTTTTGTAATGAGTTGGCTCTCTTCGACATGAAGGGGTGATGAGAGATAAAACTCATAATAAGTAGTTTTTAAAGAGAGATTGTGGGCTTTTACCCACGCAAACATATGAGTATATGCATCTCCCATATCACGATACTTTCCTTTATAGAGACAAGATACCCTTTTCCCCTGAGGTATCATCACACTCTTTATGCTTCCATATCCTGGTAGTTGCTCTTGGGTAACACACCCAATAGCTACTTGTAAATGGAGCATATCTTGGTTGTAGTATGCAACAAAAGAGGGCTCTTTTCTCTCTATCCCAATACTCTCCATGTATTGATACAACTCTTCAAGTGTAGATGAGACTTCCTCTCTCAAATGGTCAAAAGCTACTGTTCGTTCAATCACAAGAGAAGGTATTTCATCTCGGTCTGTTACTTCGATAATATATTCCATAGACTTCCCCCTAGCCCTAAGTGTATCACTATAGAAGTGTGAGTCAAGGTGGGGGAAATGGACTTTATGCGTCTTGATCTTTTAGAGTGAGATAGGAGTAGATGATTTCACCACAATTGTTATTATGAATACCAACTACATTCATCTCTCTTCGTGCATTTTCTAGTGTAGATGAAGCGTGAGCACTGTTGACCATAATGTTGCTTCCAAATTCTCTTCTCACAGTCCCTATTGGAGCTTTCCCTGGATCTGTTGGTCCAAGCACATCTCTTGTTTTTTTCACAGCATCTTCACCCTCATAGACTAAAATCATCACTTTTACCTTTCCAGGTTGATCTATTTTCTCTAGTGGGCATGTACTGCTTCTACTTCCTGACATGAATTCTACAATTTGCTCAAATTGGTCTATAGCGTACTCAGTTCCAAAACTATTAATCAATTTTTTCTCAGTTTGATTACTCAAGGTAATTCCAAACTCTTTTTGGAGCAATTCTTTTGCTTGTATCCCAATTGGAGTTGAAAGTCTCTCAATAAGTGCTTCTTTTACGGGAGCGTAGAACTCAAGAGCTTCAGAGACACTCATTCTATGAACCTTTACTCCTACAATACGCAGACCAGTTTTTGCAAAAATATCTATGATTGTACCAGGGCGAGATGAGGCAAAATCCCAATTCTCTGGCTTTATGATAACAAGGGTTCTCTCTATTTTTTCGGGATTATCATAGGTGACATTTTCTACAATATTGGGTCTTCCTGGGAGCCATGAAGCTAAGAGGCGAAGAGTTTTTAACGCATTAGTTTGGTTTCGTGGAGTAAGAACAGCAGGTTCAAAGTAGGTAACCTTTCCACTTTTATCATCTATGAGTAAGTCGGCATAGGTATCCCGAATTGTCTCCCCAGTAAGAGATTCAACTCCTCGGTTCTCTGCATAAAGGGCACCACAGATATCACTTAGTTTTTTACACGCATCACGCCCTCTAAAGAGAAGAAGAAGTGTTCTATGTTCCCTCTCTCCTGTAGGAGCCATATTCTTTAGAACATAATCACTTAATAGTGATGATGCTGCAGAATTTGCTGGATCTAACTGCCCTCGCAATATAGCTGCATACTCTTTTGCAAACTGAGCATCAGCTAAAAATAATTGGGCACCTACCAATTCTAATTCTACTCGAGTTAGTAGGCGAGAGAGGACGCCACCAATACGACTTTTGGCAACCGTGTAAGGGGTCACAAGAACATAAGAAAGTTCATAATCCATACAATATACTCCTAAAAACTATTACCAATTATACTAAAGTATAGGACTCGTTTTGTCTATTAAACTCTTAAAAAGGATTGGGGGAAATAAATAAAAGAACAGTACCAATTACTGCAATAATAGTTCCCACAGATGCTAAAGGACTCACATACCGTTTCAAAACATATTTTTCTAATGGTAACAACAATACCGGAGTCATTTGCGAGAGGGTTGTAACAATACCAACAGGGGCAATGGAGAGAGCCCAGAGATTGAGGATGATTCCGAGAACAGGTCCAACAAGAGCCGCGGCTACAATTAAAAGTAGTACTTTTATCTCACTTTTATTACTAAATAATTTAAAATCAGCAAAAAATGATTTTCTGATCAGTGTAAATATAATAAGGGCAATAAGACCAAAAAGGAGCCTAATTACATTTGCTGAAATAGGATGAACAGTAGAGGCCATCCCTTTTTTTGCAAGAACCATAGCGAGTGCTTGGGTAATGGCTCCAAGAAAAGCAAATAAAACACCCATCTCAATATTTTTATTTTTAATTGTTTCTTTTTTATTCCTATCAACTAATATAACTAAAGCAACTCCCATCAACGTGATAAACATACCAAATGTTTGAAAGTACGTAATCACCTCTTTTTCAATGAAGAATGCGAGTAGCGTAGAGAAGAGGGGACTTGTTGTCATAATAACCATAGTTTGTCGTGCTCCAATTTTTACAAGGGCACTAAAAATGAATAAATCTGCTATACAAAACCCCAATACACCCGAAAGACCTATAAAAAACCATGATTCAAGGGAAGCACCATATGGGAAGAGGGTGCCTAGAAAAATGTAGTGAATAAGTAGAATTGCAGGAAAAGCAATCCAAAGCCTTATATGAGCTGTCGTAGAAGAGCTTACTATTCTTCCAACGTGGGCATAGATTAAAGAGTTTTGTGCAAAACATAAGGCAGTGAATAAAGCGAGAGCTTGTCCTAGTATGAGTTCCATAAGGTAGACTATTACAGAAAAAGAGAAATGGGTAAACTATCTTAGCCCTATTATCAGCAGATAGTTACATAAAAATGTAATAGGTCATAGATATCTAAGTAAAGCACATACAAATGAGAGAATTAAAATTTTACCCTATTAAGAGTTCACCTCTTTCTTTATATAGGAGTTCTTCAAACTTCCTATTCCTTCTATTTCTACTGTTACTATATCACCAAGGTCCATCTTTCCTATTCCTCCAGGTGTCCCTGTGAGAATCACATCGCCAGGATAGAGTGTCATAATATGAGAAATATAACTAACAAGGTACTTGGGTGAAAAGATCAAGTTACTTGTGTTACTTTTTTGCACCACCTTATCATTAAGATAGGTTGTGATTTCTAGGTTATCTGGATCTACCTCATCACTAATAATGGGTCCTATTGGCAAAAAGGTATCAAACCCCTTGGCAACAGTCCACTGTCCGCCAGGTTCTTGTAAATCACGAGCTGTTACATCATTAGCACATGTGTAGCCAAGTATGTATTCTCCAATTTCCTCTATAGAAACCTCGTATGCTAGGCTCTTTATCACAATAGCGAGTTCCCCCTCATAATCTACCCTCGTAGCTAAGGGGGGATGGATAATTGGTGCATGAATTCCAATAGTTGCACTACTTGGTTTCATAAACAAGACGGGAGAGGTGGGAATCGGTAGGTTCATCTCTTTTGCATGATCTTTATAATTTAGTCCAACACAGATAGCTTTGGATGGGAGTGTAGGAGAGAGTAGTTCAATAGTATTAAGGGGATAGGTATTTCCTGTCCCTTTATAAGGTTCAAAATAGGAGGGTGTAATCTGTGTAACAACATCTTGGTTCAAAATACCATATCTTTCCTCATTATCAGCTCTGAAACGAACATATTTCATAGTCTTTCCTCCTTACCTAGGTTACACTATCATATATGGCAATAGGGTGATATGACAATATGATATGTATAAAGTAGTAACACATGATTAATAAAAAACATACTTTTCATCTAACAAAAGGGCAATATATTGCAATGGGTCTCTCTCTTTTTCTCTATATTCTCATGCTTACCAGGGTATTCTTTACACTCCCTATCAATCCACGTGCCCTTATTGATCTTATAATTATCTCAAATAGTAATAAAGTTGCATCCGCTATACAATTCTTACCTGACACAAAGGTAAGTCCATATTATATCCAGTTATGTATTGATACACTCTTTGTATCCCTCTTTTATCCCCTTCTCATCTCTATATTTCACTCATCAATACTTCTTGCTACCACACTCTCTTTAAGTGGGGTGGGGGATATCATAGAAAATGGGATAAGCCTATATTATATTACTAATAGAGAACCAAAAGTAACCACCCTCTTCATTTCAAGTATTGCAACAAATGTAAAATTCTCATTTTTAGCCATTTCGCTCATCATTATTGTGGTAAAGATATTGAGAAATAGACAATAATATCCTAATCTACTTTGTATGCGTAAAACGATTATATTTGACATGGATGGAACGTTAATTAATACTTCCAGTGGAATATTTGCAACAGCAAATTATACGATGAGGAAATTGGGGTTTAAAGAACTTCCAGACTCTCAATTAAGAAAGTTTGTGGGGCCACCACTGCCAGCTTGTTTTAGAATTGTATGTGGGTTAGAAGAAGATCTCATCGAGAGGGCCTGTGATATCTATAGAGAAGAGTACCTTAAAGGAAACATGTATCTAGGGGAGATGTATCCAGGTATTGTTGAGCTCCTTGAAGAGCTCACCTCTAAGGGGATTACCCTTGGAGTTGCAACATTAAAAACAGAGGATATGGCCCTAAGTATCTTAAAAGAAAAAGGACTTTTCCCTTATTTTAAGAGCATCAAAGGGGCTGACGCGAGTGAAATGCTCTCTAAAGCCCAGATTATAGAAAATGTATTAATTGATTTAAAGATAGAAGATTACTCTACTGTATTGATGGTGGGAGATACCCCCCATGATAGAGATGGAGCTGTGAAGGTTGGCGTTGATTTTGTTGGAGTTGATTGGGGTTTTGGATACCATAAAGGGCACAAAATAGAACCAGGCCCTTTTATTTTAGGTACAATAGATGAAGCTCACCAACTTCTTGAATATCTGTAGAATGTGAAACTTTTCTCCACATTCTACAAAGATTCTTTTATCGATATTACCAGGTGCAATATCCACCATCAATGAGGATATCACTTCCTGTTGTATAATCACTCACTTCAGATGCTAGATAGATGAGAGCTCCTTGTAAATCTAGAGTTGACGCCATTTTTCCCATGGGGATTTTTTCTAACCATGAAGGGAGCATTGATTGCCCTTCAGGTGTTTCTAAGAGTTTATCAACAAGGTCTGTTTTTGTGTAACCGGGGCTAATTGAATTAACCCTAATTCCAAAAGGGGCCCACTCAGCAGCTAAACTTCGGGTGAGGTGGAGCACCCCAGCCTTTGAAGCGTTATAGGCACTTTGATTTTGTGGAGTATTCGATATATGACCTGACATGCTTGCTGTGTTAATGATTTTTCCATAACCAGCTTCTTTCATCACCCTCGCTTCAGTTCGAGCACACAAAAATACTGCATCTAAATTAAGAGATAGCGTTTTTCTCCATGCTTCAAAAGGCATTGTGAGAGCATCACTCCATATCCCCATTCCAGCATTGTTTACAGCAATTGTTAAAGATCCAAAAGTTTTCACTACAGTAGCAACCATTGATTCAACTTCTTTTTCATCACCAACATCAGTTTGTATTGCAATTGCATCTATCCCTTTTTGCTTTAATTCGTCGACACTCTTTTCTGCGCTTTCTTTGTTAATATCTACAACTGCAACCTTTGACCCAGCTTCTCCTAAAGCATGGCAAAATGCTTTTCCGATGCCAGAGCCTCCCCCTGTAACTAAGCTAACCTTATTCTTTAAAGAAAATCTTTCAAGTATAGTACTCATATCTTTACCTTGTATCCTTTAAATACCACCAGAAATCTTAATATTTTCCCCTGTAATAAATGAAGAGTCTTCACTCATTAAATATGAAACTGTTCCTGGTATTTCATCAATTGATCCATATCGACGCATAGGAACTTCACCCACCATTTGCTTAGCTACAACATTTCTATCTTTATCATAGTATTGGGAGTTAGCAGCAGCTTGTAAATCTACTTGCCTGTCCCACATGAAACCTGGCCCCATATATCCTGGGCTTATTGCATTTACTCGAATATTGTAGGGAGCTAAGTCTTTTGCTGCAGTTTGGGTAAGTCCCACAAGGGCAAACTTAGAAGCACCATATGCTCCCATATTAACTGGCCCTCCAACTCCTGCCATTGAAGCGGTGTTTACAATTACACCCCCTTTTTGTTCTACCATGATGGCAGAGACAGCTCTGAGCACATGAAATGCTCCAAGCAGGTTAACAGTAATAACATTATGGAAATCTTCAACTGGATAGGTGTGTATCTGGCTAAAAGCTCCTTGTATTCCTGCGTTGTTAAAGAGCATATCAATTTTGGTAAAGTCTTTTTGAATTGCTTTTACACACTCTTCAACTTCATCATAGGCTGCTACATTACATGTGTAGCTTTTACAGCGTACTCCTGTCTCTTTTACCCTCTTAACGGCACTATCCATCTCCTTAAGGTCAACAAGTGCAATATCTGCTCCCTCTTTTGCAAGGCGTATTGCTGTAGAAATACCAATTTCACCAGCACCACCTGTTACAACACACACTTTATCTGCAAATCTATTTTTGTCCATACTATATATCTCCTTATTTTGTATTGACTTTAAAAGCTAATCATTACTTTTAGCACACCTTCTTCACTTTTTTCAATTGTTTCAATCCCTTTCACAAATTCTTCCAATTTTAACCTGTGTGAAATGATATCTGAGAGATCTATTTTTCCACTTTCAAGGAGTCTTACTGCTTGAATTGAGTTTTTTACTGAGGTGTAGCTACTTACAATACTAAGTCCTTTTTCAAATATCGTAAAGGGAGAAACTGTTACAGTTGCTTCTTTTTTAGGGACAGCAAACCACAATGTAGTTCCCCCTTTCCTCACTAAATCAATTGATTTCTCCATCAAGTAGGGAACCCCTGTGGCATCTATAACCATATCATAGTATTCATTATGTAGGTTATGTATATCAGTCTCTATATATGAGGCACCACTTTTTTTTGCAAGTTGAAGTCTGCTTTTGTTCGTATCGAGTTGAGTTACTTCACTAGCTCCTAAAAGAAGGGCAGTTTTAAGTATCAAAATACCAATAGGACCTGATCCCATTATAAGAATTTTATCTGCAAGGTGAACGTGAGCTTTTTGAACTCCATGAAGGACACATGAAAGAGGTTCCATAAAAGCCCCTTGAGCAAAATCGAGTGCTCCAATAGAGAATGCTGCACTTTCTGGCACTACCACATATTCAGCAAATCCTCCTTGTCTTGTTACTCCAATTCCTTCCCATCTTTCACAAAAGTTTTGCCTATTATTAAAGCATGCTGTGCAGTTATTACAACTTATATTTGGTTCAACCGCTACATGATCAGATAAAGAGAATCGTGTTACCCCCTCTCCAACGGCATCAACAATACCAGAGAATTCGTGACCTGGTATTACAGGGTAGGATCCAAGATATTCACCTCTATAGATGTGGATATCAGTGCCACAAATTCCACTCATCTTTACTTTGATTCTAATTTCTCCCTTCCCAACTTCTGGAATGGGTATTTCTTTTACTACTGCATGATGTGGCTTTTCTACAACTAATGCTTTCATCATATTCATGATTGGTTCTCCTCAAAACTTTTTTGTATGCTATATAACTCTGAAA
>CAYVRR010000028.1:0-23531 GCA_964453215.1 uncultured Spirochaetaceae bacterium
AAAGGAGATATTGATGTATCAAACAATACCCCAATTATTAAAAAAGATTAGTACAGATTACAAAAATAATGATATACAGATGTATAAAGATGATAAAGGAAATTTCTTATCAGTTACCTACAAGGACTTTTATCATCAAGTACAACAACTCTCTTCAGCCCTACTCCTATTAGGGGTGAAACGAGGTGCTAATGTTGGCCTCATTAGTGACAACCGCAAAGAGTGGTTACTTGCTGACAATGCAATTCTTGCCATTGGAGCAGCTGATGTTCCTCGAGGAAGAGATGCAATGCCCCATGAGTTGGAATTTATTTTAAAGGTAAGTGAATGTGAGCTCTCTTTTGTTGAAAATGAAGATCAACTAAAAAAAATTCTTGAAATAATTCCATCTATCCCACTGTTAAAAACACTTGTTGTGATGGACTCATCTCACCACACCTCCTCCTTTGAAGGGAAAGTACCACAAGGGATTGAAGTGTTACCTTTCAATTCCCTCCTAGAGATGGGATCAAAAGAATTAGAGAAGAATCCTAATAGAATAGAGGAAGAGATTGCTAAAGGAAAAAATGGTGACCTTGCTACTATCATCTTCACAAGTGGTACAACAGGAGAGCCTAAAGGAGTTATGCTAAGTCATAAAAACTTCCTTTTCCAACTCGAACAACTTCCTAAAGTTGTTGAATTCAAGATGGGAGAGAGATGGTTAAGTGTCCTTCCTGTGTGGCACTCCTTTGAAAGAATATTGCAATATATGATAATTAATCAGGCATCAACTGTTGTCTACTCAAAACCAATTGGAAAAATTATGCTTGTTGACTTACAGCGAGTAAATCCACAATGGATGGGATCTGTTCCAAGAATTTGGGAAGCAGTGAAAGCTGGGGTATACCAAAATGTGAAAACAAAAAGTCCAGTAGCTCGAGCACTCTTTCACTTCTTTGTCTTTGTGGGAGCACACCATGCTAATGCAATGAATCTCGTTGCTAACAGAAAACCTCAATTCAAGAAACGTTTTTACCCACTCGATCTTTTAATTGGAATAATTTTACTTATTATTCTCACACCATTTAAACTTCTTGGAAATGTATTGATCTTTAATGGAATTAAGAAGAAATTTGGAAACAATTTCACCGCAGGAGTAAGTGGTGGCGGTTCTCTTCCAGCGCCAATTGATAAATTCTTCAAAGCAATAGGAATTACTCTTCTTGATGGATATGGCCTTACTGAAACAGCTCCTGTTATTGGACTAAGAAAACTTGCTCACCAAGTGCCAGAAACTGTTGCTCCTCTTCCTGAAACAGATATAAAAATTGTGAAAGAAGATGGCTCGTTAGCACGCCCTGGAGAAAAAGGGGTCATTTGGGCTCGAGGTGGTCAGGTTATGATGGGATATTACAAAAGAGATGACCTTACTAAGGCTATTATGGATAAGGATGGGTATCTAAACACTGGGGATATCGGTATGTGGACCCACAAGGGTGAATATGCTATTAAAGGAAGGGCAAAGGATACTATTGTTCTCAGTGGTGGTGAGAATATTGAACCAATTCCTATTGAAGCAAAACTCAGAGAGTCTGAATACATTGAGCAAGCAATGGTTGTTGGACAAGATAAGAAATATCTTGGAGCCCTTATCGTAGTTGATAGTAAAAAAATTGAACTTTATGTAAAAAAGAATGGAATCCCTTATATGACTCGAAGCGATTTATTAGATCTCTTAGAAGTAAAGAATCTTATTCAAAGTGAAATCAATGAACTTGTGAATACAAAAAATGGCTTTAAGAGTTATGAGCATATAGCCCGTTTCACTCTCACCTCTCGCACCTTTAAAGTTGGAGAACAACTTTCTGCTAAACAAGAGATTATGAGGCATAAAATTAATGAAGAGTATAAGAAGGAAATTGCTGCTCTTTTTATATAAAAAAATAAATTAATTCGCATTAACAAGCTTCTTGTTGCATTTGCAACAGAAAGCTTGTTTTTTTTTGTATATTGTCTTATATATAGAGTAACAAGAAAAGAAAATAGTTAAAAAAAATAGATTATAGGAGAAATGATAATGAGTGCAGAAATTAAAAACAGTGACAAAAGAAGTGAGCTACTAAAAGATATGATTAAACGCCTTCATGATGGAGAGCAGTTTGAAGCAGTAAAAAAAGAATTTGGTGAAGTGTTTGAAGGAATTGGGGCAGATGAAATTGCTGCTGCTGAGAAAAAGTTAATAGATGCAGGAGAAGTGAGTATTGAAGAAGTACAAAGGTTGTGTGATGTTCACTCAGCTCTCGTTCACGGCTCTGTTGCAGAAATTCATGGATCAAAAAAAGTAGATGAAATTCTTGGCCACCCAGCCTGGTTGTTAAAGAAAGAGAACGAACATATCGACAAGTTAGTTTCATCTCTTAAAGAGCATGTTGCGCTCCTTCAAAAAGGGGAAGTAAAAGTCCTTAATGAGATTAAAAAAGAGTTAGAGGATTTAAAAAATATTAATTCTCACTATGCAAAGAAAGAGAATCTCTATTTCCCACTCATGGAACGCTATGGTATTACTGCACCCCCAAAAGTAATGTGGGGGGTTGATGATGAAATTAGGGCAATGATTAAAGAGGCAATTGCAACCTTTGAAGAGATGCTTAATTCACCAAGACCTGATTCCCATAAAAGAGAGTTGTTTGTTACTCAAATAGAAGCTTTGAGTGCTAAAGTTTTAGAGATGATTATTAAAGAGAACGATATTCTTATTCCTATGGTATCAGAAGTCTTTAATGTGCACGATTGGAGAACTATTGGGGAAGGACTTGATGAGTTTAACCACTCCTATGTAGCAGATGCACCTGCTTGGAATGATGATGGTGAGAAAAAAGAGGCTAAGGTAGCTTCCTTCTCTAGTGACAAAATTGTCCTCCCTAGTGGCCATTTTACCCCCGATGTCCTAAACAGAGTACTTAATACGCTCCCTATCGATATGACTTTTGTTGATAAAAATGATGAAGTAGCCTACTTCTCCCAATCTAATGAGAGGATTTTCCCCAGAACCACAGCGATCATTGGAAGAGAAGTTTCTGCTTGTCACCCACCAGCATCTGTTCATGTTGTTACAAAAATTCTTGATGAATTTAAAAACAAAACAAGAGATACAGCAGAATTCTATATTCACCTCGGTGACGCGTATGTTCATATTCGTTACTTTGCAGTAAGGGATGATGAGGGTGAATATCTAGGAACCCTAGAAGTCACTCAAAACATTGCCCCAATTCAGGCAATTAAAGGGGACAAAAGATTATTAGATGAAAAAATGTAATCTTTACTAAAACCTATATAGTAATAGCTATCAATTTTTGATGATTGGTAGCTATATTTTTTTATGAGGGAGATGATGAAGCACATGCGTGTATCAATCGATATATGGTATGTTTTATAACAACTTTCTCATCTTAACTTTTCTTTTTATGTGAGTATGAGATGCTAAAAACTCATTAATAGTCTCAATTTGATCACCTGTTAAAGATCTTTTAGGGAGTATATAGGCATTGTTTTTACTAATAAAAAAAGCATACAATCTCTTATAACTTGCAATGTGGATAAAATCGTTCCATAAAAGGGATGTTGTTTTCCCACCACTTTCGATAGCAATTCTTCTTTTTGTGAGAAAGAAATTATTTTTTTCTTTAAAAGCTCCACTCACTCTAAACAGTTTTTTCCCCTTATTCCTTACAGTGAAAAATAGGAGAATACTTAAAAAGAGAACAATGATAGCACCTACTAAGTACGTGTTGATTGAGTGGATGAATGTGCTGCCAACAAATCCTATAAATACAAAGAGATATATGAAAATAAAGAGCCATATATATCTTCTGGCATAAAAGTAACTTACCATACTAAAATAGGTAATATCTTTTTCAGTATAATCTACTGCAACATCAATTTTCATTCATCGCCTCCAATCCTCAAATTACTATACTAAAACTCTATACTTCTAATATTTTCACTGTCGATTTCGTGTAGTATATTAAGTTCTTCTTGAGTTGGCTCATCTTCAAATACAATAGAGTCATATCGTACCTCAAACCCTGTATGTTCAATAATATCTTCTAGGGAGGAGTTTTTAAAGATTCTATGAAGTTTTAATCCTTTATCATCTACTTCAAAGATACACTTAGGGGTAAATACATATGTAATATTTCCTTTAGTTGTCACAAAATCACACTCTTTTACAAAGGTTCGCTTATCATGTTTAGCTCTCCATATGTATGCGTTTTTAACTGAAGGAACCAATACTGCACTACCAGCTCCCCCTGGAAGTCTTACCTTGGGCTTATCATATTCGCCTATAACACTTGCATTAATCTCACCGGTTTCACTTATTTGAACGCCACTAAGAAAAGCTATATCTAACTCTCCCCTAGCTGATAAATCAAATATGTCGATGAGCGTAAAGATACTTGCTGTTTTATCAAATAAGACAGGATGATCTGTAGATTTTTCATAATGGGTAGGTGTAACATCAACTCCGCCGGTAATATTAACATATACTAAATTTTTAGCATGTAATTTTTTAGCAAGTCCAATAGAAACCATTGGAATAGGAGAGGCAACTCCGTGAAATACTTTATTGCCATCATATATTCTTCTTGCGATACTGACACACATCATATCTGCTTCATTATATGTAATTGAGTTCATTTAGAGCCTCCCTTTTTCAGCATTCTCTATAAAAATCATGATATCTTCTTTGGTTTTACACATCTTAAATGCATCTAACGCTTTTCTGTCGATATCATAAAAAGATGAGCAACTACCAGGAGCAGCTCCATTGGGAAGATGAACAACACTATCAACTAAAAATCCTGGTATCTGGGCTTTACAATCGCTATCAGTAAAGGTGGAGGTAGGAACTATTTTTTCAGCTGTAATAATAACTTTTCGAGAAGCTTTCGCCATAAGAACATCTTCATATACAGGTCCTGTTATCCTTGCATTACCAAGTTCATCTGCTTCTTGAACATGTATTATTGCAACATCGGGCTTAATGGCTTGAACAGCAATTAACTCTTCTTCTGAATAGGGGTCTTTACACCACTTAAATCCCCTTGCCTCTATTAAATCACTTCCAACAAGCCCCCTCACTGGTAAGAAAGGAACTCCATATACAGAGGCTCTAAGTGCTGTAATAACAGTATAGCAGGCATGCTCTTTTGCTTCGATGGTTCCACCTTGAACACCTTTTCTATAGAAGTCACACAGGCCATACTCTGTTTCATAGCTAATAAATCCGGCTGAGACAATATGTGCACTCATCGCTCCACAAAGGATATCTACATCAAATGCTCCTGCTGTTTTCACAATATGTAATTTCTTTTTCCCTTGTCGTATGATCTCCATAGTAGCAACTGCTGGGCTTCTGTGAAGTACATTTCCACCTAGTGCTAAAATATTACCATCATCTATGATGCTTATTGCATCGAATAATGTTTTTATTTTATTCATCATTTCACCTATTTTTTCCTTTTGCTCACGATAACATTCGTGGCAATTTGTACAGCATCCCAAACTGATGAGAATGGGGGAGCATAACAAAGATCTAAATCTGATACTTGCTGTGCTGTGTATCCTGCATCAATTATTGTTGCAATAATATCTATTCTTAGGGCAACACCTTGAAATCCAGCTGCTTGAGCTCCTAATATTCTACCATCACTATTATCATAAAGCATTTTTATATATATAGGGGTTGGATTAGGATAATAGGGGGCATGAGATAATGATGTGATGAATACACTACTATACTCAATGTTATTACTCTTTGCTTCCCCTTCACTTAGACCTGTTCTTGCAACTTCTAAATTACACACCTTTAAGGCAGCAGTTCCAAGTGCTCCTCCAAAAGATCTGTTTTCCCCTATGATATTTTCACCTATTAACTTCCCTTGCTTATTAGCGTGAGTTCCTAGTGGTAGGTAGACATCTTTGTTAAGTAACTTGTGGTGTATTAAGGTACAATCGCCTCCTGCATAGACATCTTTAACAGAAGTTTCCATCTTTTTGTTGGTAATAATTCCACCATTTTTTGCCCTTAGAATATTTGAGCCTTCTAAAAAGTGGGTGTTTGGACGAACCCCTGCTGCAACAATGAGGAGTTCTGTTTCATATGTATCTAAGTTAGAAATAATTTTCTTAACTCTCTTATCACCTTCTACTTCAACAACATATTCACTTAATTGTAATGAAACGTGTTGCTTTATGAGCTCATCACTAATGATGGTGGCAATTTCTTTATCAACAGAAGCAAGAACAGCATCATTCATCTCAAACAAAGTGACTTTAATGCCGAGCTCTATAAGGGCTTCAACCATCTCTAGGCCAATGTAGCCAGAACCAATAATTGTAGCTTTCGTAACGTTTTCTTCTTCTATATATTTTTTTATATTATTGGCATCTTCAATTGTTTTTACTGAGAATACATTGTTAAATTCTTTATCTATGTTCTTTATTGGTGGGATGATGGGGGAGGCACCAGAGGCGATAATTAAATAATCATAATTTTCATCATATGTTGTTTCATCATGTTTTACTGTAACTACTTTGTTTACATCATCAACTTTTATTACTTCACTAGATAATCTTACATCTATCCCGTTTTTGATAAATTCACTCGGTTTTCTTATTCTTAGCAGCTCTTCATCTTTGTTAACACCAGAAATATAGTAGGGTAAGCCACAAGCCCCATAGGAGGTTTCAACTCCCATTTCAAAAACAACTATCTGCCAATCTGGCTTCTCTCTTTTTATCTTAGAAGCGGCTGACATTCCTGCTGCGACTCCTCCAATTATTACAACTTTCATAACACTTCCTCACCTTTTCACGTATTTCATTCCCTAAGCAAGTTAATTTATCCGTTTCATTACTTTTTAAAAAACAGACTCATTCGTATATTCTTTAAAAAGTAGAGTAGAGAAACCTCTACTCCACTACTCTTTTCGCCTTTTTATTTATAGGAATATCGACAAGATGTAGATAAATCCTAACGAAATCACTGCTTCTAAGGCACAAACGAGTGTATAGGTTTTAATACCGCCACTTGTTGTTAATCCTGCAATTTTAGCAGTAATCCAGAAACCACTATCATTTACGTGTGCAAACATAAGTGAACCAGAGAATGCTGCTAAAGCTAATAATACTGGAGCAACTCCTAATGTTGCCACCCCTGGTGCTATCAAGGAAGCTGCTGTAATCATAGCAACAGTTCCAGAACCTTGGGCAAATTTAAGAAGAGCTGCAACTAACCAGACAAACAAAATAACAGGGAGGCTATAGTTAGTAATAAATGTTGCTAAGATATCACCAACACCAGCAGCTTTTAGAACTGTACCAAAAGCACCACCAGCTCCAGTGATCATAAGAACTAATCCAGCGTTTCCTAATGCTTTACCTACTGCTCGGTCAGTTTTATCTTTACCAATGTGCTTATGAGCTGTAAAGAAAGCAATGAGTAAACCAAGTAAAAGGGCAATATTTTTGTCAGAGACAAACTTAATCCACTCTGGAGTCCCTTTAGAACTTACAGCACCTGTTACTGTTCCTAATAAGATTAATACTATTGGAAGGAAGATTGGAAGAACTGCTAAGAAAAAATTAGGTGCGTTATCAAGTACATCTTGAGAAACTTCTTCTTCAATAAATGAAGGATCTTCATCAAGCTCTGGCTTCCAAAATCCTTTTCTTGACAAGAATAATTTATCATACGCAAACATTGCGAGTAAGAATGTAGGAACTGCTACGACTAACCCCCAAATGAGTGTTATACCGATGTTTACCCCTAATATCTCACTACCTGTCATAGGTCCTGGTGTTGGTGGAATGAATGTATGAGCAATTCCAAGACCTGCAACTAATGCGCCTGCAAAGTATGGAAGAGACTTAGCTAATTTACTCATACTTCTAGCGAGAGGCATCAAGATAACATATCCAACATCATAAAATACTGGGATAGATACAATAAGGCCTGTTACACCTAAGGCATAATCAGATTTTTCTTTTGTTGCAAGTTTCAACATTTTGTTTGCAATAACTTGAACACCACCTGTTGTGGCGATAAGTTGCCCTATGATAACACCAAATCCAACACTGAGTCCAATTCCTGTCATAGTTCCACCAAAGCCACCTGCTAACAGCTTAGCGGTTGCACTTGCACCTAAACCAGTAGTAATTCCCATAAATAGAGCACCTATTATTAAAGATACTGCTGGATTAAGTTTTAATTTTAGAATTAATACTAAAATTATTGCTATTGATAGAAATAGCATTACAATAATCATTCCACTACTCATACTCTCTTTTTCTCCTTGTATTCTAGGGTTGCCTCCTGGCAACCCCTTCTATGTATAAAAAGCTTTCGCTTATTATGTTTATTCTACAACGGCCCCAAAACTTGCACTCTTTACCAACTTCGCATAACGAGAGAGGTATCCAGAGGTAACTTTAGGTTGAGGTTTTACCCAGCTCTTTCTTCTCTCTATGAGCTCTTCATCACTAATGAGGACGTTTAGCTTTCTGTTAGGTATATCAATTTCAATAAGGTCCCCATTTTTAACTAATGCTAAATTTCCACCTTCAGCGGCTTCTGGTGAGATGTGTCCAATACATGCTCCCCGTGTTGCACCAGAGAATCTTCCATCAGTGATGAGGGCAACTTCTTTATCAAGTCCAACTCCAGCAATAGCTGCTGTAGGAGTGAGCATCTCTCTCATACCAGGACCCCCTTTTGGCCCCTCATATCGAATGACTACTACATCCCCTGCTTTTATTTCATTTTTTAAAATAGATTCAACAGCATCTTCTTCAAGGTCGTACACCATAGCCTTACCTGTGTAGACAAGCATCTCTTTAGCTACTGCTGATTGTTTTACAATAGCTCCATCAATTGCGAGGTTTCCCCTTAATACTGCAATGCCCCCCTCTTTGTAATAGGGGTTAGCCATTTCTCTTACAACTTCACGATCTTTTATTTCGGCGTCGACTAAGTTTTCTGCTAAGGTTTTACCGGTACATGTCAAGGCATCTTTTTCCATATACCCATGATCGTTGAGCTCTTTCATTACAGCTTGTATCCCACCAGCTGCATAGAGGTCTTCAATTAAGAACTCCCCTCCTGGACTAAAGCTACAAATTCGAGGAGTTGCCTTACTTATTTCATCAAAATAGTTTAGGTCGATCTCTATACCAGCTTCTTTTGCTATTGCAATTAAGTGAAGGACTGTGTTACTTGAACCACCAATAGCCATATCTACAACTATTGCATTTTTAAATGCCTCTTTTGTTAATATCTTTGAAGGTCTTAGATCATGCTCAAGCATATACATGATTTGCTGTCCAGTTTGTTTTGCTAAAGCTTTTCTTTTTGCTAAGTATGCTGGAATAGTTGAGTTCCAAGGAAGAGAGATACCTAACACTTCAGATAAAATATTCATTGAGTTTGCTGTTCCAAGAAGGCCACAAGCTCCACAACCTGGACTTGCTGCGTTTTCCATCTCTTTTAGGTCAGCGAGGTCTTCAGGATCCATTTTTCCAGCTACAACTTTTCCTGCAGCTTCATATGTTTTAGACCCGTCGATTCTTTTTCCTCTAAATGCTCCCCCATACATCACTCCACCTGAGATAAGAATTGAAGGAATATCTAATCTTGCTGCTGCCATCATCATAGCAGGGGTAATTTTGTCACAGTTAGTGACCATTACAAGTGCATCTAGTTGATGCCCTTCGGTCATAGCCTCAACAGAGTCTGCAATGAGTTCTCTTGATGAGAGGGGGTAGCGCATTCCTGCGTGGCCCATAGCGATTCCATCACATAAGGCAATTGCTGGGAATTCGATAGGGGTACCACCTGCTGATGCGACTCCCAATTTAACCATATCTGTTACTTCATTAAGATGCACATGCCCTGGGTTTACTTCATTAAATGAATTTACGACACCAATTAGTGGTTTGTTTAGCTCTTCTTCTGACAATCCTGTTGCTTTTAAAAGGGATCGCTGAGTTGTCCTTATTGGACCTTTCTTTACTAAATCACTTCTCATTTATTTCCTCTCCTTTGACATGTTATACGCGACATCTAAAATCATATCTTCTTGGCCACCAACTACTTTTAGTTCGCCGAGTTTTAAAAAGATATCTCTTGGGTCTAGGTTATATTTTTTTGCAATTTCTAAAGTTGGAAGGTAAAAACTAGAATAAATTCCTGTGTAACCTAGAATAATAGACTCATTATTTACTTCTAGGCTGTGTTGAATCAAAGGCTTCACATGCTTTGCACCAACGTCTAGTAGTTTAAAGAGATCACAACCTGTATCTACTTTCATTTTATCAAGTACTGCTACAAGTGCTTCTGTTGGTGTGTTTCCACAACCTGCTCCCATTCCTTGAAGAGTGGTATCAATATAATCTGCTCCTGCTTCATATGCTGCAACAGAGTTACCAACTGCAAGTCCTAGGTTGTTGTGACAGTGAACGCCTACTGGAATATTAAGCTCTTTCTTTAAGAGTTTTACCCTTTCTGAGATCTCTTCTGGAACCATTGCACCAGATGAATCTGCCATACATACATAATCAACGCCATAACTCTCTGCGAGTTTCATATATGTAAGTAATTCTCTTGGCTCAATCATATGAGTCATCATGAAAAATGCACACACTTCAAGTCCAAGTTCTTTACCAAGTTTCATGTGCTGCATACCTACATCTATTTCTGTGCAATGAACCGCGACCCGTACAATATCTATTCCATACTCTTTTGCTTTTCTAAGGTCTTCCATTGTTCCAAGTCCTGGAACTAATAGAACTGCAAGTTTTGTGTTTTTAAGTACTGAAGCTGCTGCTTTAATCATATCTTCATCACTTGTTTTTGCTAAACCAAATTGGATGGTAGATCCACCAATACCTGCTCCATGGCTTACATCGGCAGCATATACTCCACCCTCTTCGAGTCCTCTACAGATATTTTTTATTTGTTCAACTGTGTATTGGTGATGAACTGCGTGACTTCCATCCCTCAAAGTTGTATCTATGATTTTTACTGAATTTCTTGTTGACATTAGTTTTCCCCTCTCTCTTGTAATAGTTTATTTGCATACATTTCTGCCATTTTAACAGCTGAAGCTGTTTCAATATCGAGGTTACCTGCATAGCTTGGGAGGAAATCTCCTGCCCCATTTACACTTACTGTTGTGGTAATGACTCCATTGTTCACTATGGGCTCAAGGGTAAGTTCGTATCCAGGAACAAATTCTTGAATGGAAGCAACCATCTCTTTTACTGCTTTATTTACTTTTTCAATATCATATTCCCCACTAGGAACACAAAATATTGTATTTCTCATTGCAATCTCTGGTACTGCTGGATTAAAGATAGTGAAGACTTTTGAAGTTTTTGCACCACCTAAATCTCGTATCGCTTTTGCTGTTGTTGATGAGTACTCATCTATGTTTGCCCTTGTTCCAGGTCCTGCACTTTTACTTGATACAGTTGTGACAACTTCAGCATATTCAACATCGACAATTCTTGTTATCGCATAGACAATAGGTGTTGTTGCCTGTCCTCCACATGAAATGAGGTTAATGTTATCTTCATCCATGCAAGAAGCCATGTTTACCATAGGAGAAGCCATTTTACCAACTGCAGCTGGGGTTAAATCTAAAGCAAGCATTCCTAATTCTTTAATTGCTGGAGCATTGAAATTACTATGTGCTTTTGCTGTTGTAGCATCAAAAACAATATCTACTCCACTAGGATTACCTTTTAGATAGTTAATACCATCTGAAGAAACATCAAATCCTAGATTCTTTGCTCTTTTAAGGCCCTCTGAAGCTGGATCTATTCCTATCATTGGCCCCATCTCTAGCACCTTGCTTCTCATCACCTTGTACATCAAATCTGTACCGATGTTTCCAGGTCCAATAATTGCGACTTTTATTTTATTCATCTATTTCTCCTCATCCTATATTTTTCTTCTTTATACAAAGGAAGCTTTCACACTTCCTAATCCTGCAAATGAGACCTCTACAGAGTCTCCTTTAACTACATCAAAGACAGGAGAAAAAGCTCCTGATAATATAATGTCCCCTTTTTTTAACTCTGTTCCAAATTCAAACATTTTATTAGCAAGCCATGCTACAGAGTTTGCAGGATGTCCAAATACTGCAGCTCCTGCTGCTGTTTCCATCACTAATCCATTTCTCTCAGCGACCATCCCCATATGCTTTAGGTCAAAATCTTCAAGTCTACCAATGCTACTTCCTAAAATCACTTTAGCGTTAGATGCATTGTCTGCTATTGAGTCGAGTAGTTTTATATTCCAGTTGGCAAATCGGCTATCAACAATTTCTATACAGGGTAAAATGAAATCGGTTGCTCTATAGACATCAACTATTGTTATGTGAGGTCCAACTAAATCTTCTTTTAAAATAAAAGCAATTTCACCCTCTATTCGAGGTTTAATAAGCTCACTCATCTTAATTGGGACACTTTCGTGAACAACACAACTATCCATTACTATGCCATAATCTGGCTCTGATACATTGTATTGCTGTCGCAATTTTTCACTAGTAAACCCAATTTTTTTCCCAATGACTTTCTCTCCATCATTGATTCTGAGTTTTATAGTTTCTTGTTGTATCTTGTATGCATCTGCTAGTCGAAAATCGCTATGTGCATCAGTAATGTTACCTTCAATTGCAACACTACTGGTATGGGCTATGTGTAATTCTTTAGCATATTTCTCTATAAGTGACTTTTCCATTTCTACCTCTCTCATATTAGTTCTATTGTTCTAGCATCTTTCCATGTTATGGATAACCTTTGTTATCTTATTCCATAATACGGAAAGCATTTCCATTTCCTTTTCAAAAAAAATATTATACACATTACTCTATGTAATGTCTTATAATCCCAACTCTGCACTAATCTTTCTGGCAGTATATTGGAGGTCTTTTTTTATTTCATCTAGATTGAATGTTAATCGTGAGTTTGGAACAGAGATGCTTATTGCACAAATTGCTTTACCTTCTGAAGACAAGACAGGAACACCAAAGCATGTGAGTCCAATTTCTGTCTCCTCTCGGTCAATTGCAAATTTCTCTCTTCTCACCCTCTCCACCTCTAACCACAAATCTTCTTTGTTATCTATTGTATAGTTTGTAATTTTTTTATAATCGGCGTGTTCAATATAATCTTCAACACCATCAAAGGCATCAAATGCTAAAAGACATTTCCCACAAGAAGTTACATGAAGAGCTTGAGTCTCCCCTTCAATAGGTATTGCTGCTAATTTTCTGGCTGTATCGATTCTTTTTATGCTCAAAACCTTTTTATCACTAGCAACTACTAAATTAACTGTCTCTACATACTTATTTGCAAGATCTTGTAAATAAGGGGTAGCAACTCGTCTTAGTTGGCTAATTACTTTTACTTTAGTTCCTATAGAGTATGCTTTAAATCCTAAAGAATATTTACTCGTAGCTGGGTTTTGAGTAAGGAGGCCAAGATGTTCTAAGGTAGAAACTAATCTGTGTGCTGTACTGATTGGAAACCCTAGTTTATTTTTAATATCGACAATACCAATTTCTTGGTTATTATAATTGTCAAAGAGTTCCATAATGTGTACAGCTTTTGCAACTGATTGAATATAATCACTCAAAGTATACTACCTTTCCGCATAGTGGATATGCTTTTCGTTTTTCTTATTATACTATATATACATATATTGTCAACAAGAGATACCTCTTGTTTTTCATCTTTTTCTCTTTTTACCCGTCACCCTTTATCCTTTACACCTATATTCTAAAAGTTACATATTCTCATTTAGATACATACGTTTTGCTGTTTTTAAAGATAGAGTAATTGGGCAAAGCTATAGATTAATATGTAGTTTTTTTTCACATCACCTAGTAGAGAGCTATCATATGTTTCTATATGATTGGTTACATCACACATGCAGTATTGTAAGAGCATTGCTACAAACAAATTTTATTCATCAAACCACACAAAGTTATTTTTCTCCTCCATCTCTTTTACAAAACGGGGAAGAGTTCTCACTGGGTAGACTTCCATTTCATGGTTTTCTTCTAGCATAGGTTCCACAATTCTCCACGCTTCACTTATTTCTCTCATTGATGGGAATAAGCTCTTATCTGTTAAGAATATTTTCTTCACTATCTGCTCATATGCCTCTGGTGTATTTGGTCCAAATGTTTCAGCTTGGTTGAACCTAAAGCGAACTGGTTTTGATTTCCAACTCGTGTGAGGTTCTTTTAAATTCATCTTGATATCGATGGTAAGTTCGGGCTGGATGGTGATAATTATCCCATTTTCATCAATGGCATCATCATTCATCACCTTTTTTGTTGTATTTTTAAACTTCACATAGATAAGGGACTTCTCTTTATTTTGCATTTTTCCAGTTCTAATATAGATGGGGATATCTGCAAAATAATAGGAATTCACCTGGAGAGTGAGGGCCGCATAGGTTGGAGTGTGGACAATTCGTCCACTGTTTGCCCCTAATGATTCATATCGCCCTGTATAATACTCACTGATTGGTGCAATAGATTTAAGTACCTTCACCTTCTCTATCGCAATATCTTCTGGACTTAATGTGGCTGGGTCGTTCATAGTAAGGTAGGTGATGATTTGCATAATATGGTTTTGAATTGTATCCCTTACCACCCCAATTTTCTCATAGAAACCGAGCCTTTGATCAACACCATGAGTTTCATCAAAAATAATTTGAATACTCTCTATAGATTTATTATCCCAAATGCTCCTGATGATATCATTATGAAAGCGTAGTAGAAGAAGGTTTTGCATAAACTCTTTGCCTAGGTAGTGATCAATTCGATATATTTCTTTATCAGTAAATGCTGTGAGAAGTATATCGTTATAGCGAGTAGCTGATTCAGAGTCAAAACCAAATGGTTTTTCGACAACTATCTTTTTATCAAATGGGCAAAGTGTGGCTAATTGAGCATCAACTATTTGTATTTGCTTAATTGCATCTTCATATAAAGAGGGTTGAAGGGCCATGTAATAAATCAACTCTATTCCATTACACTCTTGTACAAGGTTCGAAATATGAGAATATAGGGCATCTGTTGCCCCAGTCTCATCTTCCATATCGTAGTGAAGATAATCGAGTTTTGATAAAAAAGTTTTATCAGCATTTTCATGCACACTATCGGTAAGGAAATCCTCTTTATTCTCATAGCGTCTACCGAGGGCGATAATATTAAAATCAAACCCTTCTCTCATTAATCTTTCGTATGCAGGGTAGAGTTTCTTTTTAGCAAGGTCTCCCGTTCCCCCATATTGGATGACTATTTGTTTCATCTTTAACTCACCCCTCTATGTCTATATCAGTTACAAGGGTAACATCAAAATTATTATTTAAAAAATACCTAACAGGTAATTCATCTATACTTCCATCGGTATCTAAAAACTTTAGATATGCATCTTTCTTCCCATCTCCAAAGAAAAGAAGAAAGATTTTGCTATTACTCGCATACTTTTTGATTGCAGCATAAGAAATACTCACCCTCTGTAGAGGTGGTTTTGGAGAATCTGTAACAAGGAGAATATCATCATCTTTTCTCTTGGTGTATGAATGAGGGAAAAGTGAGGCCATATGCCCATCTTCTCCAACTCCAACAAAAAGCAAATCGAGTCGACCATCTTGAATAAAAGGGGTATTAGAGCGGGGAATGATTACCTGATGAGGTAAAAATCTCCCTTTACTAATTGCATCTTTAAGTCCATAACTTAACAAAGTTTCACTATTAGTTTCACCACTTAATCGCTCATCAATGAGATAAAGTCTTACCCTAGCAAGAATATCATCTGTGAGGGCTAATACCCCTAAGATTACACTCTTAGCACCCCTTCCCCCAGGAATGCCAATGTTAATAGGAAAATTATGGTGATAACTCACAGAATTAATATGGTGAGTAACATGTTGAATAAAAGATTCACTTGAATCGAGGTGTAGATGTTTCATAATCTTAATATAGCTAAAAGTGAATGGAAAGGGAACTCATATGATAGCAAGCTTTTTTGCTTCTTTGGCAATAACCTCGGCAGCATAAGAAATTTCTTCTTTAGTATGAACAGCCATACAACTTGTTCGTAGGAGGGACCGAGATGGGGGGACAGCTGGAGAGACAACAGGGTTTACGTAGATTCCTTTTTCAAAAATACTTTTGTAGAGCATAAATGTTTTATCATTATCTCCAATTACTATAGGAACGATAGCTGTTTCACTTGTACCTATGTTAAACCCATATGAGGTAAGGGCATCTCGTAATAGTGTCGCATTCGCTTGGAGAGATTTGACTAGATGATTATCTTCTTCAATGATATCGAGTGATTTCATCACAGAAGCTATACTTGAAGGAGCCATTGAAGCACTAAACATGAGGGGGCGAGCAACATGCTTTATATAATCAATCACATCCTCATCTCCTGCAACAAAACCTCCAATAGAGCCAAAAGATTTACTAAATGTGCACATCACAACATCAGCTGCATCATATATATTTCCAAAGTGTTCCCCTGTCCCACATCCATTATCTCCAATCACTCCAAGAGCATGAGCTTCATCTAGATAAAGCCCTGCATTGTAGGTGTCACACAGTGAGCGTATAGCTGGAAGGGGGGCAATATCTCCCTCCATTGAAAAAACTCCATCAACTACGATGAGTTTATTCTCTTGAAGGGGAATCTTTTGTAGGATTTTTTCTAAATCTGCCATATCATTGTGTTTATAGCGATGGAGATGAATCCCTTTTTTTGCCCCTTCTGCAAGAAAAATACCATCCATAATTGAAGCATGATCATATTTATCAACAATAACGTGGTCTCTTTTTTGAAGGAGAGCTGAAATTGAACCAAGATTTGTTTGATACCCTGTAGTAAAACAAAGGGCAGCTTCTTTGTGGACAAAGGAAGCAAGGCGATGTTCTAACTCTTCATGCAAATCGAGGGTTCCATTCATGAATCGAGAACCACTACAACTTGTCCCATGTCGATAAGTTGCTTCAATGGAGGCTTGTACTACTCTTTTATCATGGGCTAATCCTAAATAATTATTACTTCCCAACATAAGAAATTTTTTCCCATGGATATATACTGATGAACCTGAACTTTGACTGATAGGGCTGAAAAAAGGATAAAGGCCAGCATTTCTCGCATCATTTGCTAATGTGAAATTGGAGCAAACATCAAATATACTTGCTCTACTTTTTTTATTTGTCATACATACACCTTTATTAAGAGACTGTTAATTTTATAGACATTTTTAATTATGACAGTATTAATAATCGTGTCAAGTAAGCAGCTCTTTCCATATAGCCACCTTCTTCTCAAAAGCTAATGGATATGCTCTTGAAGTGCTCACTGCTAGATGGATAGGAATAGGGGGAATACTATCCTTACACGTTAGAATAGCTTGATATGCTTTTTTACCATGTGCAATAATGGTATGAATATCAGGATGATGTAGGAAGAATGAAAAGAAATCATTGATAATCTCATCCTTGATGGTATGATCTTTAGATTGTTCTCTACTACAAGAAGCAAAGACATCCCAAATAGCAATGTGGTTAGCTATAACTGTATCTATCTTATCTTGGTATGTGTAAAACTCAGCTTTGTAAAGACGTGAGATTATTGGCCAAAAATCATTACTCTTATTTCCATAATACTCCCCTTTTTCTATACTTTTCACACTGGGCATAGAACCGAGTATGAGTATTTTTGCACTGTGGTGTTCAATTGGGGGAAACCCTGTAATCATCTCTAGTCTACCTTATTATCTTCTATTACCACCAATGAGTGGAGAATTTTATAGATATTTATCTCACTATACTATCTTATCTTGTCATACATATACTGTATTATATTAATATGAATATACACCTTGCAATACATCAGGTTATTTTAGAAAAAAAGGTTACCATTAGTGCTATTTCAAAAGAGAGTGGACTCACTCGCTCTTATATCTATAAAGTGCTTAGTGGAAGACACTCACCCACTATTCACACTCTAAGCCGATTCGCAGAAGCTCTAGAAATTCCCCTCTCCCTCCTTATTATGGTTGCAGAAGGAGAAACAATAGAATAATTTATTTCAATGTGCCCTGCTTTTTAAAAAAGAGCTCTTTGGGTTGCTAAAGCAATTTTGTAACTAAAAACTCATTTCCATAAGGATATATAGTAGATATCATCAAGACTAGAGAAGTCAATACAATCTCCCTTACCAAAACCTTTTCTTTTCTTCCCATTTATCCTTGACAAATAGCTAAACATGAGATTCTTTTTATAAAGCACTTGACTATCATCCCTTTTATTGTGTATCTTCACATCAAGAGAAAAAGATTACTTCTGGTGAAAAAAGAGGGTTCGATTCCCTTAAGTAATAAAAATTTGGTAATCTAGACATGGTTATCGTTAAAAGGTGTTGATGTTTTATACAGCGACTAGGTGATTGTAAGTGAAACCAGGCAAAGTCCCATGCTGGAAACTGCAAGTTGATCCAAAAGTGTATAAAGACACACCTTTTTTTTTATTCTAAATTTTTCTCTTCCAGATATTCCCATCTATGGAGTAACTCTTCTAATCTTTCTTGACTCTCATTATACTCACTTGTTCTCTTTTTTAATGTAGTGGGATCACTTAATGGATCAGCAAATGAGTTCTCTAAGGTCGTAATTCTCTCTTCAAGAATACTTATTGTATCGGTGATAGTTTCTAGTTCTCTTTTTTCTTTAAAGGTGAGCCCTTTTCTTTCCCTTTTTTGTCTATTATTCTCATTACTGACTTCTTTAATCTCCCTCTCTTTTTTACTCTCCCTCTCTTCTTTACCCTTTTCTTCCCACTCACTATAAGAGAGGGGTACTTTCTTTATCTCTTCTCCTTCTTCGAAAACAAAGAGGGTGTTTGCTGTTGCATCTAAAAAAGCTCTATCGTGGGAAGCAATTAACACACACCCTTCGAAGGTAGAAAGAAACTCTTCTAATTGACCAATTGTATCTATATCTAAATCATTTGTTGGTTCATCAAGGAGAAGAAAGTTTGGTCCTTTTGCTAATATACTTATTAAATAGAGGCGCCTTCTTTCTCCCCCACTTAACAAAGAGATGGGTTGTCTGTGTAATGATACAGGAAAGCCAAAGAGTTCTAAAAATTTTGCAGCACTAACACTTACCCCCTTTTCTATGTAGATAAGGGGTGCTATTTCTGTAATAAAATCAATTACAGTAGAGGAAAAGTCAATAAGGGCATCTACTTGGTCATAATAGCCAATATGAGTGTGAAACCCTTTTGTAATCACTCCCTCATCACGCGTTATCTGAAAAGCAATAAGATCTAAGAGGGTAGATTTTCCACTGCCATTTGGCCCAACGAGTCCAACTCTCTCTTGAGGGAGAAAAGAGTGGGAAAAGTTATTAATTACTTTTTTCCCATCAAAGCTTTTAGCTAGATGTTCAATATCTAAAATTTGTTTAGAGGTTTTTTGGGTGAAAGAGGTAAACTCTTTACGAGGGGCTTCTTCTGTCACTAAAGATTCTGTTAACTTTGCTATTCGATCTATCCTGCCACTATCTTTGGTGGCTCGTGCACGAGGGCCCCTTTCTAACCACTTAAGCTCTACTTTGAGTATAGATTTTATTTTCTCTTGCTCTGCTTTTTGAGAGGCATACCTCTCTTCCCTGCGAATCAGGTATGTTGAGTACGAACCTGGGTATGTATATAAAGAAGCACCGTCTAGTTCAAATATTGAATCACATACGTTCTCTAAAAAGTAGCGATCGTGTGTAACAATCATTGCAGCTATTGAATTGTTTATTAGATATTGTTCTATCCACATAATGGTTGGAATGTCGAGGTGGTTGGTTACTTCATCTAAGAAGATGAGATCATTTTTAGCAGCAAAAAGGCGACTAATTGCAACTTTCTTTACCATACCCCCACTAAGGGTTCCCATAATGGCATCAAGTGGGGGACCACCAAGTTCACTCAAAAAAGATTCATAGCGGTTTGTTATATGCCAGGCATCAACCTCTTCTATTTCGTGTTGTAATCTAATGAGCTCTTGATGGTTTATCTCTTTTCCTTTCTCTTTTAAGAGAGAATTATACTGATTCAAGAGGGTAATGTGAGGGTGGATGCTTGTATAAAGAAATTCCTTCACCCTCATATGTTCATCAAATTCTATACGCTGGGGCAAAGAGGAGAAAAGGAGCTCTTTATTGTAGCTAATTGAGCCCTCATCAGCTTCCATTGAGGAATTGAGTATTTTTAAAAGGGTGCTTTTACCTGACCCATTTTTTCCAATGAGGCCAATTCTTTGACCCTTCTCTATAGCAAAAGTCACATTGCTAAAAAGGGGTTCATCTTTAAGAGTTTTTTCTAAATTATTAGCAGATAATAATACCATATAGGCACAGTAGCCTAATGGGCTACTGTGTTGCAAGTCTTCCTATTCTTCTTTTAAGGGTTCGAAGAATTTTTCATCCTCTTCGTTGACTCTCTCTCTCATAGATTGTTGTCTTTTACCACTTTTCTTCTTTCGATCGAATACCTCACTGATATCCCAATCTGGATCTCTTTCATAATCAGGCTTCCGTCTAATAGTTTCTCTTAAACCACGCTTCATTACTCACTCCTTCATTCATCTTCATAAATAGATTTGAAACAAGTATTATTGGTATGTATTATTGAACTAATTCATATGGCCATGTGTTTATTCCGCCAAAGTCATACACATTCATATATCCAAGAGAGACAAGCTTGCGAGCTGCCTGAGCACTTCGGTTTCCACTTCGACAATAGACTAAAATTGTTGCCTCTAGATCATCAAGGAGTTCAGGTCTTTCTTTTGTTGTAATAGTTTCATTTGGGATAAGGATAGCATCTCTAATGTGGCCACCATCATATTCTGATTGTGTCCTTACATCAACAATAGTAACTTCTTCTTCTGAGTCAATCATCTGCTTAGCAAGCTGAGGAGAGATCTTCCTATATTGTGCACTCATTGCGCTCATCACATTTATGCCCTCATCTTTTAAGCCATCAGCAGCGCGTCCTGCGCAGCCTGCAACTAGTATAAGTGCCCCTGTTATCAGTAATAGCAATTTTGCTGTTCTATTCATTGTAGTACCTCATCATCCACTAAGTGAAACACCTCAACTCCATAAAGGTTTCAAACTGTGTTAGCCTTTGTGAAACTCGCTATATCATCATTGTGCCCGATGACTACCAAATCATCAAGCTCTTTGAGAATCATATTAGCATCAATATTCACATATGTCTTTTCATCTCTTGTAATTGCAATGATGTTTAAGTTGTATTTAGCACGAAAATTAAGATCGGCAATTGTTTTTCCATCAAAAACTGAGCTCAAAGAAATTTCAGTAATACTAATTTCATCTTCTAGCTCAAGAAAATCTAGTGTTCGTAGCGTAGAGAGAGACTTTGCAAGACGAACTCCAGAATCTACCTCTGGAAAGATAACTTCTGCTCCAATTTTTTCTAATACCCGGCCATGATCATCACTCATTGCCTTTGCAATGACTCGAGGAACATTGCACTCAATTACATTGAGTGTTGCTAAAATATTTGATTCTATATCTTTACCAATACAAACTATCACAGTGCTACACTGACTTATTCCCGACTCTTCTAACACATTCTTATTAATCCCATTTACTATATGGGCATGAGTAATATAATCTTTTACTGCACTTAATTTTTCTTCATCGATATCAAGGACTATCACACTCTTTTTTGCCTTTGCAAGCTCAATTGCAAGAGTTGTTCCAAATCGACCAAGCCCGATAATACCAAATGCATTTTTATCATATTTTTTTTTCATATCTCACTCCCCACTATCCAATAAATACTCTTTCCGGAATATATGTTAACTCTGATTGTTTTGTGATAAAGCTTGAAGCTATTGTAATAGGTCCAACCCGGCCAATAAACATCGCGACCATTAATGCAAATTTAGAAAGAGAAGTAAGGTCTGTAGTAACTCCAGTAGAAAGGCCTACTGTTGCAAAAGCTGATACACTTTCAAAGAGTAATCTCATTGTATCAAATTTTCCTTGTTCCCCTATCAACATAATAAAAGTTGTAACTAAAATTGTGAAAATCCCAAGCATACACACCTGATATGCTTTTAACACACTCTCATTTGAAATTCTGCGATGAAAAATAGAGACATCTTTTTTCTTATGGAGGGGAAATAAGCTTAACAACACAGTAAACATCGTTGTTGTTTTTACTCCCCCACCAGTAGACCCAGGAGATGCTCCTATAAACATAAGAGTAACAAGAATCCAAATTTCTGCTTGAAATAAAGAATTAATATCGAAAGTTGCAAACCCAGCTGTTCGACTTGTTACACTTAAAAAAAGTGAATCAAGTATACTTTTATCGCTAAAAAGATAAAAAGAAAGAGCACCAACACATAAGAGAAAAGCTGTAGCACTTAAGACCATTTTTGTATGCATTGTAGTCTCTTTCCACCTAAAACGAGTTTTAAGGATATCTGAAATAACAAAAAACCCAAGGCCACCAATTACAATCAGAGCCATAGTTACAAGTTGAAAACCAATATCATACCTGTAATGGTTGAGTGAAACAAAATTCCCCAACAAATCAAACCCTGCATTATTAAAAGCGCTAATTGCATGAAATGCACTGTGTCCGAGGCTTTCGAGAGGTGAATAGGTTTTATGAAAAATAGGATACAAAAGAGCGGTACCAATAGCCTGTAGTGTAAAAGAAGTAAACACAACAACCTGTAATACACGAACAGTTCCTTTAAGAGTTCCTAGGTTGTATGATTCGCTAATAATAGAGCTTTGTGAAACTCCTACTCTCAATCCTAAAAACAGGGCAATTGAGATAATCATCCCCGCAACACCCATTCCCCCAATCATGATAAGAGTCGCGAGGATAATCCTTCCAAACAAATTAAGTGATAGGGCTATATCTATTGTACTAAGGCCTGTAACACATACAGCACTCACTGAAGTAAAAAGTGCATCAACATAAGAAAGAGAGACCCCATCATTATGAGAAATAGGAAGATATAACAAGAGAGACCCAAGAATTATGGTACTAAAAAAACCTATAAAAAGGTATCTACTTGGGCTCATTGGCCTCTTTATCTTACGCCTCATGGTAACCATGAATGTATCATCAATAGGGTCAATAAATCAATGATATATAATGTTATACTCAAATCAATAAAAAAAAGTAATGAAACATTGACTATTGTACTAATAGACTAGTACAATAATTACGTACTAATCGCCAATTATAGCACTGCTACTATTAAGATAAGGTGAACTCTCAATGTGCACACTACCATTACTCACCTTCTTTCATAATAAGTTAAGAATTCAAGGTGGAATATGAAATTTATTATATCTTTAGCCTTAAAAAATCTCACCCGATATAAAAGACGAACTATTATCACAAGTA
>CAYVRR010000029.1:0-23505 GCA_964453215.1 uncultured Spirochaetaceae bacterium
CCTGTTGTAGTAAAAGAAGAGCCAATTATAGTTGAAAAAGCTCCTGTTGTAGTAAAAGAAGAGCCAATTATAGTTGAAAAAGCTCCTGTTGTAGTAAAAGAAGAGCCAATTATAGTTGAAAAAGCTCCTGTTGTAATAAAAGAAGAAGCCGTAATAGTTGAAGAAGAACCTGTTGTAGTGGAAGAAAAGGCAGTTGTTGAGAAAAAGAAAGAGGCCTTTAAACCTTCTCCCTTAGCTTTATTTACAGTAAAACAAACACTTCCTACATTACGAGAACAAGAAGTGATTTGGACACCAGTAGAAATACCTAAAGAAGAAGAGGAGACTCGATTTATTCCACCGAGTGATTTCAATGAAGAAGCTAAGGATAGAAGAGCTGCTGCAATAGATGAAATATTTAATAAGCTGACCTTCTAATAATTCATCTAAATTACTATAAGCCCTCTATAAAGAAGAATCTTAATAGAGGGCATTTTTATTGTTAAAGAGAAGAATATAGTTGAATCTTACTATATTGCACCTATATATCTTAAGGATCTGTATACTCAATCCTTCTTCCATCGAGAGTAATAAAAAGGTGAGTTTTTTCACCTATTTCCCCTTTATAATAAGGTTCACTAAGAGGGACTTTTCCTCCTCCAAAGGGGAGGTCTACTGCTACTGTTGGCATTGATAATCCACTAAGTCGTCCTCTTAACTCTCTCTCTATCTCTATAGTTCTTTGAATGGGTAGGCGAAGGTGACTTGTTCCCTCCACCATATCACCTTGAAAGAGGTAGTATGGTTTTACTTTTATTCTAATGAGAGAATTCATTAACTCTTCTAATACATCAACAGTATCATTTACCCCTTTTAACAGTACTGTTTGATTCATAACAGGGAAGCCGTTATTAGCAAATAGAGCGACCGCTGCTATGCTTTGTGGTGTGATCTCTTTAGGGTGGTTAAACTGTGTCATGATATATATTGGGCTTGTAGAGTGCTGTTTTAACATAGTAATTAATGAAAGGGTTATCCTATCTGGAAAAGTTACAATAGCCCGAGTACAAAGGCGTAAGATAATATCTGCTCTATGCTTTCTGATACTACCAATGATGGTTGAAAGAGTTGAGTCCTTTACCATTAATGGATCTCCTCCTGTGAGGAGCATCTCTTTTATGTTTTTATCGTTTTGTATGTAGAGCCCAACTTGTTTAAGTTCTTCTGGTTGTATCACTGTAACTTCTTTTGCAGTAAAACGACGACGAAAGCAGTGACGACAATAGGATGAGCAGTAATCACTCACTAACAGTGCTACTCTATTGGTATAGCGATGAATTAGCCTCTTTTGATGGGAGTGTTGCACTTCACATAGTGGATCACTACTTTCTTGACCATATTGTTGTAATTCAGCTATCTGTGGGACAACTTGCCTTCTAATTGGGTCATCTATATCGTGTGGGTTGATAAGATTTGCATAATAGCGAGTTATTCTTAAGGGGAGGGAGTCCCCTTTTGCTTCTTTAAACCACTCTCTTTCTTCTACCGTTAAATCAATTAAGTCTTCTAGTTCTTCTCTTGTTTGAATAAAGTGATTGTTTGTCATATATAGATGATGTACTTTATTTTTCTTATCTCGTCCAGTAGATACATTTGTTTTGCATACAAAACAAATTCCTGCTACAATTTGATCATCTCTTTTTAGTGAGGGTATCATGGAAAAAACATCTTCTCGCAAAAGTATGAAAGGCTATTATATGACAACCTTTCTCATTGGGCTTGGATTCTTTACTATGGGACTGATGGACCCGTTGTATGACACCTACATTCCTATCTTTTTAGGTAAATATATTGAGTCAAATGCTCTTATTGGCACCATCATGACACTAGATAATATGTTTGCTATTTTCTTAATTCCAATCTTCTCCGCAATCAGTGATAGGACAAGAACTCGAATTGGGCGAAGAATGCCATTTATTATTACACTCCTTCCACTAAGCGCCTTTGCTTTTGGGCTCATCCCTTTTGCAGCGCTCTCTTCTCTTGTTCTATTAATTATCCTCATTTTTGCACTAAACCTCTTTAAACAAGCAGTAAGAGGACCTGTTGTTGCATTAATGCCAGATATTATTCCAGGAGATATACGAAGTGAAGCTAATGGAGTTATCAACACGATGGGAGGAATTGCTTCTATTGTGGGAACTATTGGACTCGCTCGACTTATGGATGTCTCAATCAAACTTCCTGGTAGAGTAGAGCCAACTGATAATATCCTTGCGTTCCCTATAGCTGGTGTCCTTGTGATCATTGCAGTGATTCTCCTTTTTAGTTTTGTAAAAGAGAATAAAAGTGCATCATCTGAAGCTGCAGCGAAAGAGAGAGTTCCTATTATTAGTTCTATTAAACAAATATTTGGGGAGAAAGATAAGAGTGCTTTCTTTGTCTTAATTTCACTCCTATTTTGGTTTATAGGGTATCAAGGGGTACTCCCATTTGTAGGGAAATATTCTGTTGAAATTCTTGAAACTTCAAAAGGAAGTGCTGCTTTAGCAGCTGGAATGGTAGGAATTGCTTATGCAGCTTTTGCGATCCCTAGTGGCGTTATTGCCCATAGGAAGGGGCGAAAAAAGACAATAAGATTTGCACTTGTTGCCCTTACTTTGGTCTTACTCCTCATATTTGCTCACAGCGTGTTTATGGTAAATGATACTATTTCAGGAACTGTGAGAATGGTGAGCTTTTGGGCTCTGATGTTCTTCTTTGGAATGTTTTGGGTAACAGTAGTGACAAACTCATTTCCAATGCTTTGGCAGATGGCTGATTACTCCAATATGGGAATCTATACAGGCCTCTATTACTTCTTTAGCCAATTAGCTTCTATTGTTGCCCCCCCTATCACAGGAGCCCTCATTGATATCTTTGGATATGGTTCCCTCTTTGTTTTTGCAGCTCTTTGTATGACAATAGCATTTTTCTTGATGAGTAAAGTAACTCGTGGTGAAGTGTCGGACGATTAATCACAGATAGAATGAAGTAAAAAAAAGCACCGCGTTACAGGCGGTGTTTTTTTCGAGTATGAAAAACTCTTATTTATTTACTCTTTCAAGGTATTCCTTTGTTTCTGTATTAACGAGAATCTTTTCACCTTGTTTGATAAAAATTGGCACCTTTACAACAAGACCAGTTTCTGTTGTGACGTTCTTTGTAGCTCCAGTGACAGTGTCACCTTTAATAGCTTCTTCAGCTTCAGCAACTTCAAACAACACTTTTGGGGGGAGCATGATATCGAGAACTTGTTTTTCCCAAAATGTTACACGGTATGTCTCACCATCTTTCATGAAAAATTGGTAATCTGGGAAAGCTAGCATTGGTACTTCAATTTGTTCATATGTTTCAGTGAACATGAAGTGGAAATTTTCCCCATCGTTATACAGGTATTGGCAATCTCGATTGTCAACTGTAATATCTTCAGCATTATCTTGTGTTTTCATTGTCTCTCTAAGAGTTTGACCAGTTGAAGGACTTTTCAATTTCAGTCTAACAAATGCAGAACCTTTTCCAGGGTTCACAAATTCTCTATCAATGACAATAAAAGGTTGTCCTTTTATTAAAAGTGCAGTTCCTTTTTCAATCTGGCCCGCTTTAATCATGTATTACCTCGTTTAAAAAAATATATGTCCTATTGAACGCCAAGAAATCATAGCAGAAAGTTAAAATAAAATCAAATCCTCTAAACTATTACGTCCTAATTGTACCATAAGAAGCCTATCGAGCCCAATAGCTACACCAGATGAGGGGGGGTAAGTTTCATCAAAGATATCTGCAAATGAATAATCGATATCTGGAATGACATCTGCACTCATTCTTCTTTCACTAATGAGCTTAGCATACTCCTTTTCATAGAAAGATCTCACTTTATCCCTATTAATCTCTTCATCGTAACAATTAGCAATTTCTACACCACCAATATACATCTCCCATCTCTTTCGGTAAGGAAGTTGGGGGATTTGTTTCGCTAAACACTCTATTTGGGCGGGGTATTGGGTGAGAATAACAGGTTTATCTTTTGGTAAATTTGGCTCTACAAAGGTAAGGAATATTCTATGAAACGTATCTTCCCAACTTTCAACAGTCACTGGGAGAGTGAGTCCTAAAGAAGTAGCTGCTTTTCGTATAAGGGGAATCGTTTGAACCCTATCTAAGTCGATGGAAGCATATTTTTTTGTAGCTTCTTGTACACTCATCTTCTTAAAGGGGGGAAGGGCATAATCGGGGGTGCCATCTAATGAGCTCTTGTAGAGTAGCTCCTCTGTAATTTGTATTGACTCTATATCATCTGCCCCAATTGTGTAATATTCAAGCATAGTGAATTCAATATTGTGAAGATGGCCCAATTGCTCTTTGTTTCTAAAGCATTTAGATATTTGATAGATACTTTGGCCAAGTTCTTTCAGGAGAGGCTTCATAAATATTTCTGGTGACGGGACTAAATAGAGCTCACGAGATGGGTGTATATCACTTATGTATTGAGTTGCAAAAGCATGAATAGTACTCTCTGGTATAAGAGTTCTAGAGAGTATGGGTGTAGAGACTTCAATGTACTCATGCTGCTCAAAAAAGAGTCTTATCTGTTTAGTTAATTCACTTCGCCCTTTAATTGCCTTAATATCCATGTAACGGACTATACTCTACTCTTTTATAGCGTGTAAAGATTGTTGATATGGACACTCGCCTTGTCCTTTAAGTATAATCGAGGGGAAATGAATATTAACGATTACCAAGAAGATGACATTATATATGCACTTGCAACCCCATTAGCTCCTAGTGCCCTTGCGATTATTAGAATTAGTGGAAGAGGATGTAAAAAGCAATTAGCACCCTATTTTTCAAGGCCAAAAGCCTTATTAGAGGGAAAGAGTCACACATTAGTACATGGAAAGCTCCTCTCTTTTGATAAAAAGATGAGGATAGATGAAGTTCTTTTATCCCTCTTTGATGAAAAAAGGGGCTACACAGGGCAAGAGAGTATAGAGATAGCATGTCACGGAAGTATGTATGGAATTGAATCTATTTTTGCACTCCTCTCTCAAATTGGGTTTCGTAGTGCAAATCCAGGAGAATTTACCTTTAGAGCATTTAAAAATGGACAAGTTGACCTCACTCAAGCAGAAGCTGTTATGGAGATAGTCCATTCTCATTCACAAAAAGCACACTCGCTTGCCCTTAACAGACTTGAAGGGGACCTTTTTAGAAGAATGGATGAATTGAAAAAGTTAACTCTTGAAGCGATGAGTTCAATTGAAGTGCAACTCGATTATGGAGAGGATGATTTTTCTGATGAAGTTATTTTTCCCCATACTATACTTAAAGAGGTAAAAGAATCTCTTGATTCACTTATCGAAACATATAGTGTGGGCAAAATGTATAAAGAGGGAGCTTTAGTGGTTCTTGCAGGCTCAACTAATGCAGGAAAATCTACCCTCTTTAATTTACTGATGAAAAGTGAGAGATCTATTGTTTCATCAACTCATGGAACAACACGGGACTTTATTGAAGGACACACTGTAATAGGAGGTTTTCCTATAACCCTCTTTGATACAGCTGGTTTACGAGATTCATCTGATGCAATAGAGATGGAAGGAATTAAAAGAAGTCGCTATTTAGTTGATAAAGCACATGTGATTATCTTACTTGTCGATGCAGATGAAGCAGAGTTACAGATGAGTGAACACCTTGACATCATAGATGACAGTAGGTGCATTACAGTCTACAACAAAAGTGATATTGCACTACGCTCGATTCCAGAAGATGTAATAGCAATTAGTGCGAAAAATGGACAAGGATTTGGAAAGTTAGAAGAAGTAATCCTTGCTAAGATAAAAAAAGATATGCCACTCCTTCAAGGGGATTCAATTATTATCGAATCAAAAAGGCAACGAGATGAACTCATTAGAGCTTCAGATGCTCTTTTTAAAGCCCTTGAAATGGCTGATGAATCTATTCCTCTTGACCTTATTGCAGTAGAAGTACAAGAAGCACTCTCTGCCTTAGGAGAGTTAACAGGAGAAGTCACCTCGTATGATATCCTCGAACAAATATTCAGTGGATTTTGTGTAGGAAAATAAATAGATGGATTATGATGCAATTGTAATTGGAGCTGGTCATGCTGGGATTGAAGCATCCCTAGCACTAGCTCGACTTGGGAAAAAAACAATATTAATTACTCAAAGCTTAGATGCAATAGGTAGACTCTCTTGCAATCCAGCAATTGGAGGCCTTGCTAAAGGGAATATTGTGAGAGAAATCGATGCCCTTGGTGGGGAAATGGCTCACCTTATCGATAAATCGATGATTCAATTTAGAGTGCTCAATAAAAGGCGTGGTCCTGCAGTTCAAGCCCCTCGGGCTCAAGCAGATAAATTTACCTACCATCGCCTCTCAAAAGAGACCCTTGAACATCAAACTAATTTACATGTATTTCAAGATACTGTAGTTGATATCATCGTTGATGAAGCAAAAAAGCAAATAATTGGGGTAGTTACAGAGCGGGGGAACAAAATAAGTGCCCACGTTGTAGTTCTTACAACAGGTACCTTCATGGAAGGTAAAATTTTCATTGGAGAATATGTTGCCTCTAGTGGACGTTTAGGAGAGCCGGCCGCTTTAGGACTTGGCCCTGCATTAAGGGCAAAAGGGTTTCGAGTAGATCGCCTAAAAACAGGAACACCCGCAAGGGTAAAGGGCTCTTCAATAGATTTTTCCAAGATGGAAAAGCAAGATGGGGATCAACTTATGATGCCATTTAGCTTTGACTATAATGAAATTTCTCGCCCATCTGTTCCCTGTTATATCACATTCACAAATGAAGAAACTCATAAAGTTATTACAAAAAATATGCACCGATCTCCCCTCTATTCAGGAGAGATAGTGGGAAAAGGACCCCGGTATTGTCCAAGTATTGAAGATAAAGTAGTGAGGTTCCCCGACAGAGATAGGCACCAAATATTTGTAGAGCCAGAGGGAATTGGGACAGAAGAATACTATTTAAATGGGGCAAGCTCCTCCCTTCCAGAAGATGTTCAACTCGATTATATTCACTCAATTGCAGGATTGGAACATGCTGAAATTATGAGACCTGCCTATGCTGTAGAGTATGATTACTTAGACCCAACACTCCTTTATCCATCTCTTGAATCAAAAATAGTTTCTCATCTATTCATAGCTGGACAAACCAATGGAACAAGTGGGTATGAAGAGGCAGCATGTCAGGGACTCATTGCTGGAATTAATGCTCTTAAGAAACTTGAAAAAGAGGAGCCATTAGTTCTTAAACGAACAGAGAGCTATAGTGGCGTATTAATAGATGATTTAGTCACTAAAGGGACTAAAGAGCCCTATAGAATGTTTACAAGCCGAGCTGAGTATAGACTTAACCTTCGTCATGATACAGCAGATCAGAGACTCACCCCCTATGCATATGAGATTGGGCTACAAGGAGAAGAGTCAATGAAGCGACTTAAGGAGAAGGTAGAACAAATCGATATGGTAAAATCTTTATTAGATAGTAGAAAGATTGGACATAAAAAAGCTTCTGCCCTCTTATTACAAAACGATGTTACACTCGAGTCTCTTACAAAAGAGATTCCAGAAATACTCACATTTGATCCAATCGTCACCTATCAAGCAGAACTAGATATTAAATATAGTGGATATATACAGCGACAAGATAAACAAGTGGAAAAGCATCTAAAGATGGAGAAAATAGTGATTCCTCCCTCATTTAATTATGATGAAATAGATGGATTGAGCGCTGAAGCGAAAGAGAAGTTTAAAGAAATTCGTCCAATAACACTTGGTCAGGCGGGTAGAATTTCTGGAATTCGTAATAGTGATATGGCTGTTCTTATGGTGCTTCTTTCAAGAAAGAAGGAGAGCCATGATGAATAAAGAGTTGCTTAAAGAGGGGTTAGAGATTCTTAACATATCTTTATCTGATTATCAAATGAATCAACTAGCCACATTTGAAAAAGAGATTACCCTTTTTAATGATGTCTATCGATTAGTTAATGCAAAAGATGATGAGTTAATTATTAAACATTTTTTAGATTCACTTGCCCCCTTACCTATTATAAAAGAGCTTATAGAGGATATACAAAAGCCTGTTAGGTGTGCAGATATTGGCTCTGGCGGAGGATTTCCTGCAATCCCACTCTCCATTTTGTTAGAAGATACTCATTGGAATCTCATTGAAAGAAGTAAAAAACGGTGTGGTTTTTTGGAGAATGTGGTCGCTTCTTGTAACCTTTATGATAGAAGTAGGGTTTTAGATAAAGACCTGAAAGAAGTGCACGAGCAGTATGATTTGATTACATGTAGAGCGTTTGCATCTATACATGATATCCTCTCTAGTTTAAAAACTATTGTAACTCCTCGGGGTGTTATTTGTGCTTATAAAGGAAAGATTGAGACAACGCTTGAAGAATTTAGAGCAGTTGGCAATGTAGAGGGGGATGATGAAAAGGGTATATTAGGTCCTTTTTCATATATGATAAAGCCTGTAAAAGTTCCTTTTCTAGATGCTTCACGGCATCTATTACTATTATCATTACATGGAGAGGATGGTAGATGACAACATCAATAAGTGTATTACAAGCTATGATACTTGGAGCAGTACAAGGAATTACTGAGTTTCTCCCCGTCTCGAGCTCAGGTCACCTCATCCTTGCTCGACACTATATTAAGATGCCTGAGGTTCCTCTTCTTTTTGATGTATCGTTGCATGTTGCAACCCTTATTGTTGTCTGTTTTTTTTATCGTTCAACTATCGCTTCAATGATTATTTCCCTCATTCATCTCATCAATAAGAAAATGGATGAAGAAGATAAGATATATTTGCACTATGTAATTACTATTATAATATCTACTATAGTTACTGTTATTATCGCCCTTCTATTAAGAAAAGTGATAGGTGAAAACAGTAGTGTTTATTTTGTGGCAAGTATGATGATAATAACAGCACTTGTCCTTTTATATAGACCAAAAAAAGGGACTAAATTGCATAAAGAGATAAAAGATATAGGTATTTCTCAATCTATTATTGTTGGCGTTGCTCAAGGCTTTGGAACTCTTCCAGGTATATCACGTTCTGGTATTACAATCTCTTCTGGGCTATTTAGTGGGATGAAAAGAAGTGTTGCCGGTGAGTTTGCTTTTATTCTCTCCATCCCAGCAATCCTTGGCGCCCTTGTACTCACATTATTTGACTACAGTACAAGTAGTTTAACAATCTCACTTGTATCTGTTGGAGCCGGAAGCTTAATTGCAGCGGTAACAGGATTCTTTTCCTTAAAAATGTTATTGTGGATGGTAAAGAAAGCAAGACTTTGGGTATTTAGTATTTACCTCATTTTACTAAGTATTTCGATATTCATAACATCACTGTAGTGGTGCTACGTGTAAGGAGCATGCATTGAAAGTAAGAACAACGATATCCACAATACTCCTCATTGTGTTCACTTTATTAAGTGCTCTTCTTTTTCTTCCATCACTTGTCCCATCCCCCCTCTTAATGCGCGTGTGGGGGTATGAATACCTTAGCGTAGCTACTCAATTTTTACATCAACATGCCTATATTGCTATCTTATCTGAAACCATAAATACCTACCTTATCCCCTCTATCTTACTCCTTTATGCCCTGTTTTTCCTCATAGCTCGAAAAGCAATAAGTTATTGGTGGATGGTTCCATACAGTGCCCTCTTTTACTATACGTTTTATATTTTTTCACAACTTATACGTAAGCTTAATCACCCTGAAATTATCATGAGCCGCTTTCAGCAAGCGCCTTCAATGGCCCTGGCACTCATAATCCTCCTTATGCTTTTAGAATTTACTCTGTTTATTCTATTTACAATTCTTTCTCATAAAATTCATAAAAGAGGACGTCTAAAAAGAGAGAAGGTGAATAAAAAGGTAAATGAGAAGAAAAAGGGTTCCCATGAGAAAAAAGAGGTTCCTACAAAAGAAGCACATCAAGACAAGGCGAAACAAGAAGAGGTACATGAAGAACCCGTGATACTAGATACACACGATAAGAAACTTAGCTTTCCAAAAGTGTCTCGTGTTCCACCCTTAAAAACAATTAAAGAGGGTAATCCTCCCCAAGATGTCTATTTTGGAAAGCTTAGCAGAAAAAGAGATAAAACCCTAGTTTTAACCAACACTCCCCTTGAACATGTAGAAGATGAAGAAGAAATAGAGGTAAAAGAGCCTTTAGGTGCACTTAAGAGAAAGATGCAATTAGATGAGAAAACAAAGAATCTTAAAACTCCAACATCTATGCCATCATCTTTTAATAAAAAGAGAGAGAGAGAGGTAGAGATTACGACTTTACCAGAAATAATAAAAGAAGAGATAAAAAAGCCCGTAGAAAAAGTTGAAGTGGATGAAAAAGAGACCATTACCCCCATCACAGATGACAAAGAAGAGATCGTGGTGGAGGAAAAAGAAGAAGTAGATATTAGTGAAGAAGATGATATTGATTATGTGAGTGGAGTTGGGGGGCTTGTGAGCCCAGAAAGAGGCAGCTCTGCCCTCCTTTCTCGTAAGAAAATATCATATCAGTATCCACCTGATGACTTACTAGAATCATATCCAAATCATACTCAAGAAGTTGATGATGAGACAATCCAAGCAGGGGAAAAGTTAATTGAGACTCTTCGTCAATTTAAAATTGAAGCGAATGTGTCAGCAATAGTAAAAGGCCCCACCGTTACGATGTATGAACTTACCTTAGCTCCAGGAGTGAGAGTGAGTTCAATTAGTAATTTAGCAGATAACATTGCAATGGAGCTTGCTGCTAGGCAAGTTCGTATTGTAGCACCAATACCCGGAAAACAAGCTGTCGGGATAGAAGTTCCAAATGCTCAAAGATCTATTATTGGCTTTAAAGATATCCTTAGTAGTGTAGACCTTCATAAGACACCCAATCTACCCATGATCTTAGGACGAAAAATTACTGGTGAACCTGTTGTCATGGATCTCACTAGAACGCCTCACCTGCTCATTGCAGGAGCTACAGGAAGTGGAAAAAGTGTCTGTGTAAACTCACTCATTTGCTCCTTATTATTTTTTAAATCACCTAAAGATGTGAGACTTATTCTCGTTGACCCAAAAATAGTAGAATTAAGAATTTATAATGGAATCCCCCACCTTCTCACTCCCGTTATTACAGAACCCAAGAAAACTATTAAAGCACTAGAGTTTTGCCTATATGAGATGGAAAGAAGGTATAAACTTTTAAATAACCTTGCTGTAAGAAATATAGGAGCTTATAACCTCAAGATTGCTCATAAGAAGATAGCAAGAGAGAAACTACCCTTTATTGTAGTTGTGATTGATGAATTTGCAGATATCATGACAACAGTTGGAAAAGAATTGGAAACCCTTTTAGCTCGCCTAGCTGCTATGGCTCGTGCTGTTGGAATACACCTTGTCTTAGCAACTCAACGACCAAGTGCTGATGTAATTACAGGAATTATAAAATCAAATATTCCAACAAGAATAGCATTTACTGTATCTGGGCAAGTCAATAGTAGGATTATCATAGATGAAGTAGGTGCAGAAAAACTCCTAGGTGGAGGAGATATGTTATTTATTCCAAGTTGGGATCCTAATTCAACACGAATTCAAGGCTCTTTTTTATCAGATGATGAAGTTGAAAGGGTGGTTGCCTATGTGAAAACTCAAGGGGAACCCGATTACCTTGATGAAGCTTTCTTTGAAGATGAAACAGATACCTCATCGGATGGAAATGATGATGAATTTGATGAGGGTAGTGATGAAGCGATGAGGGAAAAAGCAATCAAAATTATTATTGAACGTAATAGTGCGAGTGCCTCTTACCTTCAGCGTCGTCTCCGTATTGGATATAATAAAGCAGCTCGTCTTATTGAACAGTTAGAAGATGAAGGAATAGTTGGTCCAGCTCGTGGAAGCAAGCCAAGAGAATTATTAAGGATGCCAGATTAGGCAATAAGGATACATAGATGTCGGTTGAACATATTTTTGCAATTAAAGATAAAAAAGTAGTACGGGTAGAAGATGCAACATTAGCTGTTACTTCTACCTCTCTCCAATATGCCTTTAGTGTATATGAATCTATTAAAGTGATACGCTCTCATCCAGTATATGCACTTGATCACATTAAAAGGTTATTTAACTCAGCAAAAGGAATCAACTTAGAGCACCCCTTTTCAAAAGAAGATATTATTATCGCTCTTTATGAACTACTTAAAGCAAATGAAGTAAAAGAGGCAACTGTTCGAATCCTTCTCACAGGTGGGGATGAGCCTCATCTTTTTATTACAAGTAGCAACATTCTCTCCTACCCAGATTTTTACTATACTGATGGTGTACATGTTACCTCTTATATGGGGGAAAGATTTTTACCTCTTTATAAAACAAGCGCTTTGTTGATGAATTATCTTGCCCTTAAGGAAGCTCGAGGGAAAGGATGTTTTGAAGCACTTCTCGTAGATAGGTACAATAGGGCACTTGAGGGGACCAGGAGCAACTTATTTGCAATCAAAGATAGTGTGTTTTATACAGCAGCTGAATCAGAAGTTTTGGAAGGTGTAACGAGAGATAAAATTATTAAAGCTATTACCCACCACTCTTTTGAAATTTCATATACACCAATTGAACTCGATAAGATAAAAAATAACTTCTATGATGCCCTTTTTCTCTCTTCAACAAGTATGGGAGCTCTTCCAATATCTGCTGTTGATGGGATGAAAATAGGTCTTGAAACTGAAAATATTGGACTAATCCATCGTCAAATTAGAGAATGGGAGATTGAATCACTACCATAACTTAAGAAAAACAAGTATAGTTGGTGTATGAAATTTAACGAACTACCACTAGGCCCCGAAGTATTAGAGGGTGTCCGAAATGCCTCATTCACAAGTTGTATGAGTGTACAAGAACTTGTTTTACCCCAATCTTTACAAGGTAAAGATGTAATGGTGCAATCAAAAACAGGATCAGGAAAAACAGCAGTGTTTATCCTTACTATTCTCCAAAAGTATGGAGAAGCTATCAAGAATAAAGAGACAACTCTACCAGTTGCCCTCATTATTGTCCCCACTCGTGAGCTTGCAGTCCAAATTGAAACTGATGCTAACCTATTAAGTTCTGGCTTTAAAAACTTTAGAGTTGGGTGTTTTTATGGAGGCGTTGGCTACCAAAAACAAGACAAACAAGTAGAGAAAGGGGTCGACCTTATTATTGGAACTCCTGGAAGAATTCTCGATTTCCAAAAAATGGGAAAACTTAACTTTAAATCAATTGATACATTTGTTATTGATGAAGCTGATAGATTGTTTGATATGGGCTTTTACCCAGATATTCAAAAGATGTTCACGATGATGGTTGATAAAACTAAGCGCCAAACAATGCTCTTTAGTGCAACACTTTCGAGCAAAGTTAAAAACTTAGCTTGGTCTTATATGAATAACCCTGTTGAAATTGAAAATCAGCCAGAAGAAATCACTGTAAATAACATTACTCAAGAACTGTATCACATCTCAAGTGATGAGAAGTTTCCTCTGCTCCTGAGACTCTTGGCAAAGGAAGACCCTGAAAATTGTCTCATATTTACGAACACTAAAGCTAAAGCTGTAGAGATAAGTAAACGACTTGGACTAAATGGGTTCACCGTACGCTATTTAATGGGAGATTTACCACAAAAGAAACGCTTAGCAGTTATTGACCGGATGAAAAGTGGGAATCTCAAATTCCTTGTTGCAACAGATGTTGCAGCGAGAGGATTACAGATTGATGATTTAGCCCTTGTTATAAACTACGACATTCCAGAAGATTTTGAAAACTATGTTCATCGCATAGGGAGAACTGCTCGAGCTGGAAAAAGTGGTAAGTCAATCACATTAGCATGTGAAGAGTTTGTCTACGGCCTTGAGCCAATTGAGACGTATATTCAGATGAAGATACCTGTAATTTGGCCAGCTGAAGATGAATTACCCCTCGTAGAAGATAAGAGCAAAGGAATGAAGTTCAGAGATTTAGTTGATCAAAGTGAATATGCTTCTAAATATGTGAAAAAATCGGCAGCCCCCTATTCTCAAGGGAAAAAGAGGGGACAAAAAGGGAGTGCTCCTTATAAAAAAGGTAGTAGTAAGAGGTTCGACCAAGGTTCTACTCAAAGAAAGAGAAACGCCCCACCTACCAATAGGGGAGAGATGGCAAAGACAATCTCAAGTTCACCTCGAGGTACTAAAAGCTACCAAGAAATTCAGAAGATGGATTTGAATGAACGGATGGAATATTACAAAAGCACCTTTGCTTCTCAAGATATGGTGAGCTCAAAACCTCAATCTCCTACAAAGAAAAAAGAGAACACGAAAAAACCAATTCCAAAAAGAGTTGAACCAATAAAAAGTAGTGCTAAGAAAGAGAATACAAAAAAACAGCTTAGTAAAAAAAGTACCCACAACAAAACAAACTCAAAAAAAGAACGAATAGAACCTACTAAGATACAAGAGAGTAGTGATGTGAAAAAAGATGATAGTAAGAAAAAGAATGGAGGCTTTTTATCTAAACTATTTGGAAGGGCTAAATAATATGCTCAAGAGATTCATTTCATACTATCGCCCCTATAAAGGTCTTTTTACATTAGATATGTCTGCTGCTTTTGTAGGGTCTCTCCTTTCAATAGCTTTCCCTCAAATTACGAGGGAGCTTTTAAGAAATCATATCCCTAATAAAAATTGGGAAGGGATGATATTACTCTTCATCATCATGTTATGCATTTATGCAGTCCAAATATTTACAACCTACCTACGTGTAAGATGGGGCCATATTATGGGTGTATATATGGAAAGTGATATGAGGCAAGACCTTTTTGAACACCTCCAGCGACAATCCTTTACCTATTTTGATAATACAAAAACTGGGCACTTGATGTCACGAATTACAAATGATCTCTTTATGATTACAGAAACTGCACACCATGGACCAGAAGATCTTTTAATATCAGTTACAGTAATTATAGGCTCCTATATTGTGATGTTTATTAATAGTGTTCCACTTGCATTAATTAGCCTCATCCCCCTCCCTTTTATGCTCTTTTACGGCATTCACTATGGAAGACAACTGAAAGAGGGCTTTAGAGCTGTAAGAAGTACTGTGGCTGATGTGAACTCTATGGTAGAGAATTCTATTCAAGGGGTGAGGGAAGTTCAGTCGTACACAAGTGAAAAAGAAGAGAATAAAAAGTTTATGGAAGTAAATCAAATCTTCCAAAAAGCTAAAAGTAATCAATATGAAATTATGGCTCGCTATGAGTCTGTGATGAAGTTTTTCCGTGAAATGTACTATTTTGTTACCGTTTCTGGTGGCGCTGTATTAATATACTTCAATATTATTCCTGTGTATGACCTTGTTGCTTTCATCCTTTTTGTCTCTGTCGTCTTACCTCCAATTGACCGTCTCATCCGTTTCACCGAACAACTACAACAAGGGATGGCAGCTTTTGAAAGATTTATTGAGGTGATGGATATTCAAAGTGATATCAATGATATCGACGGGGCAACTGACCTTGTGATACATGAAGGAAATGTCTCTTTTAATCATGTTACCTTCTCTTATGATAATGATGAGCCAGTCCTAGATGATATTACCCTGACGATTAAAGGGGGAACGACTGTCGCTGTTGTGGGTGACTCAGGAGCTGGCAAAAGTACCCTTGTTTCACTCATTCCAAGGTTTTATGAAGCTAGTAAGGGGAAAGTGCTCATTGATGGGCAAGATGTAACAACTTTAAAAAAGAAGAGCCTCAGAAGTCAAATAGGGTTTGTTCAACAAAATGTATTTTTGTTTGATGGAACTATTCGCGAGAATTTATTATATGGGAAAAAAGATGCGACAGATGAAGAACTTCATCAAGCCCTTGAAATGGCTAACCTCACTTCATTTATCGCAACCCTCCCCGATGGCCTTGATACAGAGGTAAAAGAGCATGGAACTCGCCTCTCTGGTGGACAAAAGCAGAGAATTAGTATTGCGAGGGTCTTCCTTAAAAATCCTAAAATAATTATATTTGACGAAGCAACGAGTTCACTCGATAGTGAAACTGAAGCACAGATACAGGAAGCATTCCTACGTCTTGCTAAAGGGCGAACTGCTATTGTTATAGCGCACCGTCTTGCAACGGTTCGTAACGCAGATATGATTTATGTGATCGATAAGAAAAAAGTGATTGAAAGAGGAAATCACTCTTCCCTTATTGCACTAAAAGGTCAGTATGCTAAACTTTATCAACATCAGTCCCTGTAGGGGATAGGAGGATATTTATTTGAAAACTATTCGTATTATTCTTGCATTACTTATCACAATTCCAGCCCTCATCATCTCGATGTTTGTTGCTATTTTCCCATCCTTTGTGATGAGGATTTTAAAATTAGATAAAGCAGCTGATAGGTGGATGCACATTAATGCAGTGAATATTTCAAAAGTAATCCTTTTCTCTATTGGCACAAAAGTAGTAACACATAACAAAGAATTAATTCCACCATTAGGAGAACCTATTTGTTTTGTAGCAAACCATCAAAGTGCCCTTGATATCCCTGTTGTTGCAGGCTTTTTAAATATTTGGGCAGGATTTGTTGCAAAGGCTGAATTAAAAAAAATACCAATAGTTAGTTCCTGGATTAAATCAATCCACTGTGTCTATATTGACCGAAAAAGTCCACGCTCCTCTGTTGAAGCAATTTTAAAAGGTGTCGATAATATTAGAAATGGTATTCCAATGTTTATATTCCCTGAGGGGACGAGAAGTAAAAACGGGAAAGTGGCAGAATTTAAAACTGGAGCATTAAAACTCGCTACAAGAGCAAAGGCAATTATTGTTCCTATCTCTATAGAGGGGACACGAGGGGCATTAGAAGATAGAAAAAGGTTTAAAAACCAAAAGATTACCCTTACAGTTCATACCCCTATCGACACATCTTTATTAGATGAAGAAGGACTCAAAGAACTTCCAACTACTGTATATGCATCAATAACAGGTCCCCTCCTTGCCCACAATGGACAATAGGCACCTTAAAACGGATATGATAGATATCCAACACCTCTCATTTCGGTATCCTCATTATAAAGATGTGGGGCAAGAAAGGGGTGATATCTTAAAAGATATCTCTCTTAAAGTGAGTTTAGGTGAACGAGTTCTTATCATAGCACCCCCAGATAGTGGGAAAACTACCCTCGCTAAAATCCTCATGCGAGGTATCCCCACCTATGGTGGAGGAGAGTTACAAGGATCCATCACTGTTGACAACATCAATATATTAGAGGAAGAAAGCTATAATGTAATGGAAAGTATTACCTATATAGGGCAAAATCCACAAGAGCAATTATTGATGAATACCTGTGAAGATGAAATATCATTTCCCCTTGAAGCTATCGGGTATAGTAAAGAGGAAATTTCTAAAAGAGTTCTTTCATCCCTAGAGCGCTGGGGATTAAAGGAGCATGTTGATGTACACCCACAAGAGCTCTCAGGGGGAGAAAGAAAACGCCTTTTATTAGCAGTAAGTGATGCTATTGATGCGAAGGTGTGGATTTTAGATGAAATATTTGATGATTTAGATGCATATTATAAACAAAAATTGATGAGCTATTTACTCATGAAAGAAGGGTGTTCAATAACTTTCGCTTCTCGCTTTCTTCCTGAGTTTAACAATTTTTTCCAAACGCTCTATACCATAACTGATGGTCGCCTTGTAGAGGTGGGGCAAATAGATGTGATTGAAGTTCAACAAGAAAAGAAAAGTGAACAAATCACTCCTACCCAAAAGAGATTATGTTTAAAAGATGGAGTTATTATACACCCTCGTCGCTCTGTAAAAAGCGATAATATCTTTACCCTCAATGTTGATAATTTTTATGTGAGTCAACATGAAATTGTTGCCCTTGTTGGCCCTAATGGATCGGGTAAAAGCACATTATCAAGAAGTTTATGTGGACTCGATCCACTTCACCAAGGCTCTGTCACTATTGGTGGTAAATCTCTTTCTCCTGTTGAACTAAAAGAGTCTGTTGGCTATCTATTTCAGAATCCTGATTATTTTCTTTTTTTACCTACAGTATTAGATGAGTTAACTTTCTCACTTAGGAATGATTTTTCTTTATCTAAACAAGAAAAGAAAGAGATTGCCATAGAGTGCGCCTCTAAGTTTCAGCTTTCTTTACGAGATAATCCGACGATGATGAGCTATGGGGAGCGAAAAAGGTTGCAAGCTGCTGTCTATTATCTGTTATCTCGCCCATTTCTTATCATAGATGAGATAGATAGTGGCATTACCTATAATCAAGCATATGAGATTATAAAGCGATATAAGGAGACAGAGTGTGGGATTATCATTATCTCACATGACGCTTCATTTGCCTCCTCTGTTGCCCATAGAACCTATGAGATTAAAGATAATCACGTAGTGTTACGCACAGGGAGTGGGATATGATAAGTAGTACCTATATTGCAGGAAGGGGAGTTATCTACCACATTGATGCACGGGCTAAATTACTTCTTGTGCTTCTTTTATGTATAGAGGTGTTTCTCCCCATAAGTCCTGTTGGAATGTACCTTATCGTCCTTATCTCTATCTTTATTGCATGGTATGGCACAGGATTTAAACAGGCAATTAGTCCATTAAAAACAATATTGCCCCTTATCATTATTATGATACTTTTTACCCCCTTTACTTACACAGATTCATCTCCTTTAATTGTGATTAAGGGATTTACTGTAGCTACAGTTGATGGATTGATTCACCTTAACCTCCTTATTGCCCGCTTTACAGCAATTACCTACCTTACAACGCTATTTGTATGGACAACTACTATGAGTGATATTATGCTCACCTTCCAGTTTTATGGACTGCCTTATAAAGGAGCACTTATTATTACTCTTGCATTTAGATTTATCCCATTTATTGCAGATTCGTTTCATATGGTGCGCGATGCATTCTCGTTAAGAGTTCCCACGAATCAAAAGCACAACAAGCGAAAGATTTTTGATATGTTACCAACAATTAGCTGTGTCCTTGTATTTGCCCTAAAATCTATCCCCCATCTAGCAATGAGCTTAGAGCATCGAGGGTTTGGACGGGCTAATAAGAGGAGTGTATATCATACGATTCATGCAAAAGGGTCCCTCTTTACCCATCTAATCATTTGCGTTATGATTGCCGCACTATTTTATATCACGTTTTCATATTCAATACGTGGTCTTATATTCTCAATTTAGGAAGGTTTCACATGGCTCAACAAGGTAAAAGTCGCCCCGCTCTAAAAGTTGCACTCATTGCAGTGCTTACAGCAATTACTGTAGTTTTTACATTAATTGTACGAGTGCCTACTCCGATAAAAGGCTACATTTCTCTTTGTGATGTTGTTATCACATTCAGTGCAATTCTCTTTGGACCGTATACTGCATTTCTTGCTGGTGGTCTTGGAACAGGAATCGCTGATATCATAGGTGGATATGCTCAATGGGCACCATTTTCATTCATCATTCATGGAATACAAGGTTTACTCATCGGTTTTATTGCCAAAAAAGGTGCATCTTCAGGATACTCCATTGATGCTTCAATTGTACGGATGGTAATCGGTGGAATTGTTGGAATGGTTGTCATGGCTGGAGGGTATTATCTTGTGGGTGGTGTATTTTATGGATTTGAACCAGCTCTTGTAGAAATTCCCCTTAATTTAATGCAATCTGGTGTGGGAGTTATCCTTGGTATAGCAGTTTCTAAAACAGTAAGCAAAGCATATCCTGCAGTTCGTGAATTAGCTTGGTAAAGGAAAAATTGATGAAAAAAATAGAACATGAAGCAATTGTGGTTCTCGATTTTGGCGCTCAGTACAGCCAATTAATAGCTCGTAGGGTGAGAGATCAACATGTGTATAGTTATATTCTCCCCTACACAACAAGTGCTAAAGAGATACAAGAGTTAAAGCCCAAAGGGATTATTCTCTCTGGAGGCCCTTCTAGTGTTTCAGCTGTAGATTCTCCTCGCCCCGATAAAGATATTTTTACTCTAGGAATTCCAGTTTTAGGGATCTGCTACGGCCTTCAGGTCATGAGTGTGATGAATGGGGGAGAAGTTGCTCGTCCTGTAAAAAGAGAATATGGATCTGCTCATTTAAAGATAACCAAGAGTTCTTCAAGGCTTTTAAAAGATATAGATGATAATTCTGTTGTATGGATGAGCCATGGGGACTCGGTAACAAAATTATTTGATGGTGCTGTGTGCACATCTTCAACACCAAATTGTGAGTACACTGTAGTAGAGGATGAGAATAGAAAGCTGTACGGAGTACAGTTTCACCCAGAAGTAGTTCACACTCCCCAAGGAAGTACTCTGTTAAGAAACTTCATTTTTGATATCTGTGGATCAAAGGCAAATTGGTCAATGGAATCATTTGTTGAAACTGAAGTGAAGCGAATTAGGGAAATAGTTAAGGATAAACAAGTCCTATGTGGTTTATCTGGTGGAGTTGATTCCTCTGTTGTTGCAGCTCTTTTACATAAAGCAATAGGGGATCAGTTAGTCTGTGTTTTTGTAAATAATGGACTTTTAAGAAAAGGGGAAGCTGATTTAGTTATCTCTGTATTTAAGGAACACTTTAAAATTCGACTCCAATATGCTGACTCAGAATCTCTTTTTCTTGATGCCCTTAAAGGGGTAAGTGACCCAGAAACAAAGAGAAAAATAGTGGGTAAGGTATTCATTGATGTCTTTGAACAAGAAGCACGAAAGGCGGGTGAGATTACCTTCTTAGCTCAAGGGACACTCTACCCAGATGTGATTGAAAGTATTAGCCCATCAGGTGGTCCATCAGTTACCATAAAAAGTCACCATAATGTAGGGGGGCTTCCAGAAGACCTCGCGTTTACCCTCATTGAACCACTTAGAGAGTTGTTTAAAGATGAAGTGAGGGAGCTTGGGAAAGAACTTGGACTTCCAGATGAAATTGTCTATCGTCACCCATTTCCAGGGCCAGGTCTTGCTGTAAGGTGTATTGGTGAAATTACAAAAGAGCGACTTGATACGTTGCGTGAAGTTGATGCAATTTTCATCGAGGAGATTCGAAAAGCGGGTCTTTATGGAGAGATTTGGCAAGCTCTTGCAACTCTCCTTCCTGTTAAAAGTGTTGGTGTACAAGGGGATGAAAGAACCTATGAAGAGGTGTGTACCTTACGAGCTGTAACAAGTGAAGATGCAATGACAGCTGATTGGTTTAAGTTTCCACCTGAAGTATTGCAAGTTGCCTCTTCGAGAATCTGTAATGAAGTTGCTCGAGTAAATAGAGTTTTATATGATATCACAAGTAAACCACCTGGGACGATTGAGTGGGAATAGAAGGGAAATATGAGGGAACAAGGGTAATAGATTCTATTCTTTTTGATCGTCAATAGTAAAATCTGCTGGATTAAATGCATCAGAACCTAACCAGATATCTATTTGAATTCCACTATCTGTGTTTCCCACTGTTGCCCTCTTTATTTGCCATCCAACAAGTTTTAATCGTGCACTCCAGGAAGTATCGTGTCCTGCCATTAATCCATAGTAGCCAGCAAGTTCTGGTCTACTTTTTCGTGGGTTGAGGGCATCTCTTATTTTTTTTAACTCTGCTTCATCCCTTTTTCTATCATCAAAAAAACTAAGATGGGCTCCATCACTCTCTTGATGTAAGGAGATTACAAGTCTTAGAGGGTTTCCTTCAAGTAGGAAGTTAGAAACTTCTGCAATTAAGATATTTAAAAATTCTCTTCGTTTCATGTGTTAAAATCCTCATCAGTTTTGTTCGATTGATACCAATGAATTATTGATATTACAAGGGTTGCACTTAATCCACCTGCAAACCCATTATTATATAGATCAAATCCTCCATGCCACGCTGCACTCGACTCAACGACAACGAGATGAATCATTCCTGCTATAATGCCAATTATTGGGCCAAATTGCCCTGCAATAGGAGCAAGCGTTGTTGAAAAAAGGGCAGCAAGTAGTGGCCCTGGTGCATTGAGCGTTTTTCCAAATAGAAGCGTTGCAAGAATTACTCCAAGAACAAGGGGGTAGCTGTTTTTTAGACTCTTACCAAAAGAACCAAAGCCCATCACAGTCGCCATTCCAGCTATCATAGGGCCATTTATACTTCCCCCAACTAATAGTATGTATCCATAGGAGAGAAGCCCCAATAGTCCCATATTAATAAATGGGGTTTCATTTTCTACTATATCAAAGAAATCAGTAGGGAGGCGTCCCACAAGTGATTGTAAGATATAGACCTCTTTGATACTTTTTTTAACAGGTTGTTTTGAAATGAGAACTCCAAAAATAATACTCATGATTGAAATAAGGGGAATGATGATATGTAGCTGCCAGATGTTTTCATTATTCCACGTGATTGTTATTGGATTCATGCCGGCACTTGCTTGAAAGAACGATGAGATGAATAGACCCATAAATCCACAAGAAAACCCTATATTATAGAGGTTGTATCCTTGGTGGAGAGAGAGCATAGCTCCTGCAATTGACGGAAGAATAACTCCAATGAGAATTCCTGAAAATATTGCACTAGGAATACTCATAAGGAGAGGAAGTTGAAGGTCAAACATCACATAGGTAACAACAGGACCTAGTGCTGTTCCAAAAAGGGCTATAAGGGAGTAGGCACCAAATGTTTTATGGGCAATTTTGGAAGCAATAAATACCCCAAGAATGATAAAGGAGATATTTAAAGCAGTTTTCCCAAAAAGACCAAACCCAAACATCGTAAATATTGCAGCAATGGTTGGACCTGCTAGGGTGACACTACTAAAGAGGACAAGGAGCATTCCAATTAAAGCAACAATAGAGGCATTAATTAATGCTCCCCCTATTCCAATCGTGGTAAAATCTTGAATAAGTCTTCCCGAAACTGTTTGTATGGTGATAAAAGAAGAAAATGAGTCTTTTATCCCATCTGTGAAAAGTCCAATGAGTATTACTACCAATAAAAAGGATGCTAATAGTATATATCTTCTCGTCTCTTCTGGTTTACTTCCCATATTTCTCTCCCAATCTTACCCAATCTTATGTGCAAAAGTGGGTAAAAAGCAACGCAATTATCTAAAACTTTTACAATTTACCTCATCATACGAGTAGAAACTATCGATAATAATCTTGAGTGTAACGCAGTTGTTCAGCGTGTAAAGTGTAGTGTAAGAACATACCATCGTCTTATAGAAAGTGTATCGATTGCACTTTTTGTATTTTTGAATATGATTATTTTGCATGAATATATGCAATATTGGTGTTTATGCATATTTATATGCATAAAGATGGAGAAGCAATATTTCAAAGTATGGGATGAACAATGAAGATATACAATACAATGGTATAGAGAATTGAATATAAGGTTCCTACAAGATAGTATTCTGCAAAGTCAGGTTCTTCTAATTGTTT
>CAYVRR010000030.1:0-23020 GCA_964453215.1 uncultured Spirochaetaceae bacterium
TGAATTATACATATAGATTAAAAGAACCTACTCAAGCTTGGGTAGGTTTTTTTATATAAAGAGACCTATTAAGAATAGTGAATTCTCCTATTTTCTTCGCTGCTACTCTTTTTTCATAAGTTTGTGATACACATTTTTACAATCGATGGTATCAAAAATAACAGGAACAGGGTAAAGAGGGTTTGCTTCAGCTAATGCATGGAGAGTCATTGCATCGATATCTTCTTCTTGGATCTCTTTAACATAGTTTGGAATACCAAATTTTTCATTAAGATCTTCAATTTTTTGAATAAAGAGCTTTGTAGTCACTTCATCACTTTTTCCCACCTCTACTACTCGTGCACTATGAGATAAGGTAGCTACCTTCTTATAGACCTTATCACCATAATAAGAGAGTACATGTGGAAGAACAATAGCATTAGCAAGGCCATGAGGAATATTGTAGTGGGCACTTAAAGGGTGACTAAGTGCATGGACATTGCCAACATAACTGCGAGTAAAAGCTTCCCCTGCTCTATAGGAGGCAATAAGCATCTGTTGCCGAGCTTCTGTATCTTGTGGATTATTGTAAAGATGTTCTAATACTTTAAAAATGATAGTTGTTGCATCAATAGAGGCTTGCCTTGAATATGAAGAAGTACTATTACCAATATATGCTTCTATTGCATGGGTAAGAGCATCCATTGCTGTGGTTGTAGTGATGTGTGATGAGAGTGTAATTGTTAATAATGGATCTAAAATTGCCACCTTTGGAATGAGGGGAAATGAGTTAATCGCATACTTCTCTTTTTTTGCAGGGTTTGTGATAACAGAAGCAACTGTTGCTTCACTGCCAGTCCCTGCAGTTGTTGGTATTGCTATAAGAAATGGTATAGGTCGATGTACTTTCAAAAGACCTTTCATTTCATCCAATCTCTTTTTAGGATATGCAATTAAAGCTCCAACAGCCTTCGCTGTATCAATGCAAGAGCCTCCCCCTAATGCGACAAGGGTGTCACAAGAGTGCTTTATATAAAACTCTTTCGCTTTTTCTACAGTAGATACTGTGGGGTTTGGAAGAACTTCATCATAGACAACAAAAGAGATATTCTCTTTCTTTAATATATTAAAAAGTTCTTTGACACTATCAAGGGCAACAATATGAGTATCACTAATGATACATACGTGTTCTTTACCCTCTTTTTTTATAATTGATAAGAGGGTATGAAGTGAATTACTACCTGTGTAAAGAAGTTGTTTTTTGTATGGCATCAAGGGACTCACAAAATACAAAGCTTTTTGGAAAAGACGACAATAGGCATGATAGATCAATTTTTTCATACAACAAATCTCCTATAATCTGTATTATAAAGAAAAAGAAGGAGAGGTAAAGCTTTTTATCTAGCCGTTTTATAAAACTATGCTTATGTTACATATAGATTAATGGTGGTAAGTGATAATATGGGATATGAGAATATCCAACAAAAGGATTTTTTATGACTAGTACACATCAGAAATTATTGCTTATGATTTTTTTACTATGTTCTGTTTCACTTATCTTTAGTTCTGGGAAAAAAGAGACTCAAGAAAGGGAGACTGTAAGAGAGGTTACCATGAATGAATCACTTGAAAAGAAATACCCGTATATTCCTCTTGATGATGAGTTAAAAAACTCACTCAATCAAAAAGAGGCTTATGTAATATTACAAAAAGGCACAGAGAGAGCGTTTACAGGAGAATATACTGATAACGAAGAGACAGGAACCTACTATTGTCGTCAATGTGGTGCCCCCTTATATGTGAGTGATGATAAATTTCACTCAAATTGTGGCTGGCCAAGCTTTGATGATGAGCTCCCTGGCGCTGTAACACGTGTTGCAGATGCAGATGGAATGCGAACCGAAATAGTGTGTTCCACATGTCTTGGCCATCTCGGTCACGTCTTCTTAAATGAAGGCTTCACCGACAAAAACACTCGTCACTGCGTAAATTCTATAAGCATGGAGTTTAAAAGTGGCCCTCCTGTAGCAAAAGCTGTCTTTGCTGGTGGATGCTTTTGGGGTGTAGAATATTTAATGGAGAAATTAGATGGAGTGTATGATGTAGTAAGTGGCTATACAGGGGGAACCCTTAAAAACCCCACTTACCAGCAAGTACTCTCCCACTCTACAGGTCACCTAGAAGCAGTAGAAGTGACTTACAATCCACTACAAATCTCTTTTGAAGAGCTTACAAAGTATTTCTTAGAAATTCATGATCCAACCCAAGCAAATGGACAAGGACCCGACATTGGTAACCAATATTTATCTGCTATATTCTATGGCAGCAAAGATGAGTATGACACAGCAATAAAACTTTTAACTATCCTTGAAGATAAAGGATATGATATTGCAACGCTTGTTAGACCAAGGAAAGTTTTTTACGACGCTGAAGATTACCATCAAGACTACTATGCACAAAAGGGTTCAACTCCCTATTGTCATTCGTATACAAAACGTTTTTAAATGTTCACTACCACCATACATACACAGATACCTCCCCTTTGGGAGGTATCATTTTTTCAGCTTTATACATAGGATGAGTATTATTCAACCCAATTCTGATACTCCCCAAGGGCAACATCAGCACTTATTATTGCACTACACACAATGTAAGAGCCTTTTTTTAGTTCTTCTTTCACCATCTTATCACTATAGATTAGTTCAAGCTCTCCAAACTCACACAACACTGTTGCTACATTAAAAAAGGTGCCCTCTTTCATCCCCTCTTTTCTTTCAACATCTAACACAGTTGATGAAAGGAGAATTACATCTATATTCTCTTGTGTTTTTCTTTTTTCTTCAGGTATATCAGGGTCGTGTGCAAGCATAAAGTTTAGTGGCAATATTTTCTCATCACTCACTAAAAGGGGCCAAGGAGACTCTTTATCTTCATCTGTGTATGCTTTTTCAAACATCTCTCTATTTTCATAGCTCTCTATTAAAAGAGGGAACCCAACAACTTGCATCTGGATGGCAGCACCTTGTTCAAGTTCTGGAAGAACAGCAGCGTTCATTAAGTGAGCAATACAGACAGCACTTTGTTCACTATTTGTAAGGGCAACGGTTGCAGATAACACATCAGCTTCTTCATGGGTTGCATTAAAGAAAGGAACAGCATTCCACATAGCTTTCCCTTTGTAGTGGGTATCAGTACCTAAAATACGAATATCTTCACCATCTTTAATTGCTCTAAAAATAAATTGAAGGTTATTATCTCCTTCATTAACCATATACATTGCTCCATGAGCGTGACGCCATTGTGAATTCTTATATAAATCCATCAAGATTTCTGAGTCAAGTTGCCCATCTTTTACAAGATGGCTGAGTGAAAAGTTCTGAATAAAAATTGGCATTAACCTATATCTCCTTTTAAGAACTGTAGTGTATCAAAGAGAAAGAGAAAGAAAAAGGGTAAAAGGGACTAGAAGTGAGAAGTAAGAAAAAGGTATTATTTTTCTTACCTTGGCTTTATCCACCCATCTATATACAATGTAACCGATACATTCAAAAGAGGAGATTTGATAAGTGTGGTAGACTTTCACCGGCACATAAACACCCCATTTCCAACTAAAACAACCGATACCTATTGGTATGCAACAACAAAACCTTCCGAATACGACCTCTATAAAGGGGAAACTACCCATATGCATGGATATGGGTATCTCTATGAACCCAATACAGTAGAAATAGAGAACCTCATTGAAAAGCAGATTAAAGAAGACCCTTTAGGTTATGTTGGAGAAGTTGGTATTGATAAAAATTTCACTCATCTCATCTCACTAGAGAAACAATTAGAAATTGTCTATTCACTCACTACCATAGCAATTTCTTATACAAGGCCAATTGTGTATCACATTAATGCACCCATGTATCTAATGGATGAAATATTTAAGCTAGGAAAAAATTCTATCCCTATGATTATTCATAAATTCACTGGGAGTGTTGAAACCGCACATGAACTCTATAACAAAGGGGTATATGTCTCATTAAGCCCACAAGTGTGGCAAAAAAAGATGAAAATAAGTAAAAGAATAGAAGAACTAGATATTCCTATCCTGTTAGAAACTGATTATACTAACGCAGATGAAACTAGATATCTGAGACTCTTATCAGATCACTATGTGTGGTATGCAAAGAGAACAGATATTCAATACACCCAATTAGTGGAGCAGATGCATGAGCTATCCTCAGTTTTCCAGAGTTACCCGATTACTAGGTGACCAACATTTTTCTACCCTTCAACACTCCCATATATGTATCGTAGGCCTAGGTGCTGTAGGTTCATTTGCCCTTGAATCCCTCGCTCGTAGTGGAGTTGGAACATTTACCCTTGTCGATTTTGACACTATTGGAATTACTAATATAAACAGACAAATCCTCGCACTTCAATCTACCGTAGGAGAATTAAAAGTTGAAGTTGCTAAAAAAAGAGTATTAGATATTAATAGTGATTGTACATTACACACACTCCCAATATTTGCTCACGAAGATACATTTGAACAAATATTTAGTTCCCCCTATGATGTTGTTATCGATGCAATTGATTCACTCAACCCCAAAGTTGCCCTATTAGAATATGCCTACACCCATAATATCAGATGTGTGAGCTCTATGGGGGCCGCTTTAAAAAAAGAGTCAAAAAATATTCAAATACAAGACCTCATGGATACACATAGCTGTATGCTCGCAAAACAAGTGAGAAATCGTCTTAGAAAACGGGGCGTTGGACGAGGAATAGATGCAGTATTTAGTAGTGAGGTTGTAAGGTATGAATACAAAGAAGCACATAATGAAGAAGAGACTACATTAAACGAACAAATTATAGAGCGAGGAAGAGAAAGAAAAGTCCTTGGCTCCCTTTCAACAATTACAGGCCTATTTGGCCTCACATTAGCTCACCATGTGATAGAAATTCTCACTTCAATGAAGCAAAATTGATAACCACATCGTACTCCTAATACAACCATAAAAGAGATGGGATATAATTTAGGAGGATCACATGAAACACATTACCCGTTTATCGACATTTTTAATTGTAAGCACACTTATTATCTTCTCACTTATTGGGTGCAACCAAGAGGCAATGCCTGGCCAACATGGATCAGTTACTTTTCACTTAACCCCAAGTGACAGATTAGCAAGTAGAACTATTTTGCCAGAAGCTTCTTTAGGTACCCCTTTAGGAATTCACACCTATACCATTGTAGGAACTGGCCCAAACAACCAAAAGCTAAATGTTACAACCGCAACTAACGCATCATCAGTAAAAATAGATAACCTTTTAGTTGGAAACTGGGAATTTATAGCAACAGCATATAATAACGATGGTAAGGCATTAGCAAGAGGAACAATTAATGTCTATATCATACAAAATACAGAACCTATTTCATTTCCTCTCACTGAAGTTGTAGGTAATGGTAATCTATCTATTTCATTTACTTGGAATACAGAACAAGTGAACAGTGGTTCAACTTTTAATTTCACGTTAATTGATGAAAGTGGAAATACAGTAGTTGCACAGCCTGCCACTACCCCGCCCCTCACAGTATCTTCTACTCATAGCATGAGTGAGGGAACTGGAAGTGCAACCTATACAGGGTTACCAGCTGGGTTTTATCAAGCAGTTGCAACCATATCTAGTGATGGAGTTCAAATAGCGGGCTTTAGTGATAGTGTGAGGATAATTAATGAAACAACAAGTAGTGCGACCGTTAATCTCATAATTGGTAAAGTTATTGATGATGTCACTTTTACCATCAGTGATACCACACATGAACCAATTGAGGGAACAATTACTATAAACCCAACAACACCAACGGTGGGAGATTCTACAACCCTTACCTATAGTGCTAATTTACCAGATGCTGTAAAAGAATCAGATCTTATCTATAGCTGGTTTATTGATGGAGTGAAAATCACATCTGCAACTACTAAAACGCTCACAATCACAGCTCTTGCTGGAACAACTCGGTATGATGTAGTCGTTGGAATTGATGGTGCTCAGTCCCTAGGATCAGCATCTACTTCGATAGAAATCACACCCGTGCCTTCAATAAGTAGTAATTAGTTCATATATTCTCGTAATGATGAACTAAACCATGGCTCTAGGGGTGTTACTTTGTAGGTTTTAAGATTAATAGCTGCAGCTCTCACAATGAGAGTTGCAACTTCTGTATCATCTCGATAGATAGATTGCTTTAATGTGATACTAAAGCGTTTAAGCTGAGTGATACTACTTTTAACAGTGAGCATATCATCAAGAAAAGAGGGAGTGTGGTACTCTATGTTAATAGATTTTACCACAAACCCCACCTCTTGTGCTTTTAAGAGAGAAGTTTCTTGGTTATGGTGAGAAGCTACATCTCGAACAAATTCAGTTCGAGCATGTTCGGCAAAATCGAGGTAGCACGAGTGATACATGATGCCACCGGCATCAGTGTCACTATAATAAACCCGTTGATTATATATATGTTCCAAAAAACTCTCCTCACATAATTTCTACTAAAAATCTAATGTTGCAAATAAATCATCAATTGTTTCTGCTCTACGAATCATACTCACACTTTTATCTTCTTTGAGTAAGTACTCAGCTGATCGTAGTTTTGAGTTATAGTTAAATCCCATTGAGTGACCATGAGCGCCAGTGTCATGTATTACAACTACATCCCCAACTTCTATTTCAGGAAGAGCTCTGTCAATTGCAAACTTATCATTATTCTCACACAAACTTCCAGTTACATCATACACATGATCTGCCTCTTCATCTTCTTTATTCACTACAGTGATGTGATGGTAGGCACCGTACATCCCAGGTCTCATCAAATTTGCCATACTTGCATCAATTCCTACATATTCTTTGTACTTACTCGTAACATGAAGAACTTTAGAGATAAGATAGCCATAAGGACCTGTTACCATTCGACCACATTCAAATACGATTCTAAGGGGATCTAATGGTGTTCCTTTGATCATTTCATCATAGATTTTCTTAATTCCAGCACTCACCATCTCAAAATCCATTGCCTTATCTTCTAATCTATATGGAATACCAATACCACCACCTAAATTTACTGTTTCAATAATAATACCCGTCTCATCGTAAATCCGGATAGCTTGAGTGAATAACATTCTTGCTGTTTCAACGATATAAGAGCCATCTAATTCATTAGAGGCAACCATTGTGTGAAGTGCAAAACGAGTTGCGCCCAATGCTTTTGCCTTTACATAGCAATCAACTAACTGATCAGTTCTCACCCCATACTTTGCTTCTACAGGGTTACCAATGATTGCATTGCCTGTCCTATCTGGCCCTGGATTATACCTAAATGAGATAAGAGGTGGCATACCAGCACTTTTATTAAGGGTTTCAATGTGAGTAATATCATCAAGGTTAATAACAGCATTCATTTTCTTTGCTGCTGCAAATTCATATCCTTGTGTATTGTTACTTGTAAACATCACATCTTCACCAGTGAGACCCACCTTTTCAGCAAGAACAAGCTCAGGATAGGATGAACAGTCGGCACCAAATCCCTCTTCCTTCATAATCTGTAATATTGCTGGATTCGGACATGCTTTTACTGCATAATAATTCTTAAAATTATGAACCCATGAAAAAGCCTTCATAAAAGAGCGCGCATTTTCCCTAATTGCTTTTTCATCATAGAGATGAAAAGGAGTTTCTTTACTGTATGCTAATCTAATCATCTCATCTGATTTAAGTGGCAAACTTTTACTATTCATGTACATCCTCACACACGTAAATTTTTTACAATACTCGCCATAGCTTTTTTTATATTCTCGCTATGACCAAATGAACTAATACGAACATACCCTTCCCCTGCTGGTCCAAAACCAGAGCCAGGAGTTACAATAACTTGGCACTCTGTAAGGAATTTATCAAAAAACTGCCATGAAGTAAGTCCACTTGGCGCTTTTACCCACAAATAAGGGGCATTTACTCCACCAATTACTTCTAAACCAATCTCTTGAAGACCTTCACGAATGACTCTTGCATTATCCATGTAATATGCTATTACAGAGCGACATTCGGCAAGTCCTTTTTGAGATAATACAGCTAGTCCACCAGCTTGGCTAATATTACTAGCTCCATTAAAGAACGTTACTTGGCGTCGATTCCACACTTTATGGAATTCACCCACTTCACTATTTTCTGCCATAAGCTCATGGGGAACAATAGTCCAACCAAGTCTTACTCCAGTAAATCCTGCAAACTTAGAGAATGAGTTTATCTCAATAGCACACTCTTTGGCGCCCTCTATTTCATAGATTGTTTTTGGTAAACTGGCATCACTAATGAATTCACTATATGCTGCGTCAAAGATTATAATAGCCTTGTGCCTTCTTGCATAATCAACAAATTCTTTTAGCTGTTCATGATTCATCACAGCCCCTGTTGGGTTATTGGGAGAACATAGATATATAAGATCAACTTTTTCTTCTGGAACAGAAGGAATAAAGTTATTACTACTATTTCCTGGTAAATAAACAAACCCATCATAACGACCTGTTTCTGTATTGTAAGAGCCAGTTCTCCCACTTACTACATTTGAATCTACATATACTGGGTATGCAGGGTCTTGAATAGCAATCACGTTGCCATCTCCAAATATAGTTTGAATGTTAGCAGCGTCAGCTTTTGCTCCATCAGAAACAAAAAACTCATTGCTTTTAATATCTACACCAAAAGAGGCGTAATAAGCGCAGAGTGCTTCTCGTAGGGGAGTATCACCTTGTTCATCACCATATCCACTGTAGGTTTCAACCTTTCCTAATCGATCAACTTTATTATGTAACCCCTCTAAGATAGAAGGGGGAAGAGCTTCTGTTGTATTTCCGATACCTAATTTATGTAAAAGGGCATCAGGATGTTTATCCTGATACACCTTAGCTCTTCTTGCAATTTCTGGGAATAAGTACCCAGCGTTTAGTTTTCTGTAATGCGTATTAATAGTTGCCATGTAAAAATATCCTTATCTTCTTCGTTGTACATCAAGAGATGAAAGAGATGCAATGATCTGTTCTCTGTGAGACTCTTGCTCTAATGAACACATTGGAAGACGGAACTCCTCTTCACACCACCCATACATCGCCATCGCTGTTTTGATAGGGATTGGATTTGTTTCACAAAAACAAGCACTAAAGAAAGGAGCAAGAGTTCTTTCAAGTTCTCTAGCCTCTTTCATATTTCCTTTTAAAGCAAGGTGAACCATCTCAACCATCTCACCTGGAATTAAATTCGCTGCTACACTTATCACACCATCGCCCCCCGATTCTATCAAATCAAGAGCCATGTTGTCATCACCACTTAACACACAAAAGTTAGGATTAGTAGTTTTAATAACATCTTGCATTTGGCTTAAGTTTCCACTTGCTTCTTTTACTGAGAAGATGTTGGGACAATCTGCTGCTAACTTATTGAGAGTTTCAGTTTCTACATTCACCCCAGTTCTCCCTTTAATGTTATAGACAACACAAGGAATTCCCACTGAGTCTGCAATTGTTCTAAAGTGAAGATACAACCCTTTTTGAGTTGGTTTATTATAATAAGGATTTACTAACAACAGTGCATCTACTCCAGCAGCTTCAGCATGCTTTGATAACCTGACAGCTTCGCTTGTTGCATTACTTCCAGTCCCTGCAATAACAGGTACTCTTCCATTACTAATTCGTACAGTCTCAGCAATCACCCTATCGTGTTCAGTGTGAGATAATGTTGGACTCTCCCCAGTAGTACCACATGGAACTAATCCATCTATCCCTTGAGATATTTGAAACTCCACAATATCTTCGAATGCTTTAAAATCAACTAAACCATATTTTGTAAATGGGGTTATTATCGCTGTATAGACACCACTAAATTTTTTCATCGCTCTCTCCTTAATCTAAACATATATGAGTATTCCTCACACTTTGCTAAAAATAGAGATAGAAGAACTTACCTATATTTTTAGTATTCGCTATAATAGCAGAAATAAAACAGAGTGTCTATAAAATAACAAAATGTTTTTATAATAACACAAAATTTTATCATTATTGGCTAAATTAGTACACATAACACTTTTTATGTACGATTTTTCTTTTCGTATTTCAATAATATGCTATCTAAGAGATATATTGTAATCATGAAAATAACTAAATGTTATTATTGATTATTTAATGTTTTTATAATAACATCGTAAACAGATAACACAAGGGAGAGATAGTATGGTTAAAGTAATATTACATGGATGTAACGGTCGAATGGGAAGCGTTCTTACAGACCTTATTAAAGACAACCCAGATATGAGAGTTGTAGCAGGAATTGATGTAACAAAGAGAGATAGGGAGTATCCCGTTTTTACTTCTCTTGAGATATGTGATGTAGCAGCGGATGTAATGATAGATTTCTCATCTCCTCTTTCAGTTCACTCGTTTATTCCAACAGCTGTAGAAAAAAAACTACCAGTTGTTGTTGCCACAACAGGTTTAAAAGAAAAAGAACTCTCCTTATTAGAAGAAGCATCACGTTCAATACCAATTTTTAGATCTGCAAATATGTCTATTGGAATAAATTTGATGCAAGAGATTCTCCACACAGTTGCTAAAGTTATTGGAGACAGATTTGATATAGAGATTGTTGAAAAACACCACCACTTTAAAAAAGATGCCCCTAGTGGAACAGCTTTAATGCTCGCCGATTCAATTAATGAAGCATTAAAAGAGAAGAAAACATATATTCATGGAAGAAGTGGTAATGATGCATTAAGAAAAAATAGTGAACTTGGTATCCATGCTATTCGAGGTGGCTCTATTGTAGGAGAACACGAAGCAATCTTTGCAGGTCAAGATGAAATCATTTCAATTGAACACAAAGCATACTCAAGAACAGTCTTTGCAACAGGTGCTATAGCAGCAGCTTCTTATATTAGCAATCTCTCTCATGGCATGTATAACATGCAAGATTTAATCTCTGCTTCAAATACATAAGATAAGGATTGATTAGGGCAATTATAATAAAACACCATAGTAAGAGAGATATATGTTTCTTACATTGGTGTTTTTTTTATAGTGATACAGAGTATTTATCTCTTTTTATTCTTATCTCTCTCTTTCTTTCTCTTCTCACTAGCTGCAATAAGATCTGCAAAACTAGACCCAGTTGATTCAACTACAGGCTTTGTATATTGAGTGGTATATTTTTTCTGAGGAGTCACTTTCTTTGGTGGTGGATTTCTTCTAAAGGTGAGTTTACTTGGCCTTACTACCTCAATTGTAGTTTCATAATCTTCTTCTCTGTGCTTCACTGCTTTTTTCTTTACTATAACTTTTTTTGTTTGACCTGAAGTTGCAGTTGAAACTGTTTTCATCTTTACAACAGGGGTAGATTGAGCTTCTTTCTTTAGTTTCTTAATCTCTACCTCTTCATATGAACAAGAGAGAGTAACACACACATTGTGAACTCTATTAAGCTCATCAACACTCTTCATCATCTCACCCTTACAGTGAGGGCACGTTTTTGCACCAACAAAAGAGGGACTAAAGGACTCATTGCTCAATTTTATTGCTCGAACTAATTCTTTTGTCTTCTCTTTAATGTCATCAATAAATACTTCATATGAATCTTCCCCCTCACTAATTGCTGTTAACCTCTTTTCCCACACTCCAGTGAGCTCAGGAGATTGGAGCATATCTGGAGCAAGGCGTACAAGTTCCCTTCCATATGGAGTTGGCACTAAATATTTACCCTCTCTCTCTATATAATTATTGCTAATAAGTTTTTCAATAATTTCTGCTCTCGTTGCAGGGGTTCCTATTCCCCCCTTCAAGTCTTTTTTAATTTCAGCATCATCAACAAACCTCCCAGCATGTTCCATCGCCGATAGAAGAGTTGCCTCTGTATAGCGTAAGGGGGGAGTAAGATTTACCTTTTTACTCCTCACTTTCCCCACTTTCGATTCACTTCCAACTTCCAAATTAGCGATAAGACCATCATCAAGTGAATCATCAACAACTTCACTCTTTTTAATCTCATCTGGAGCGAAAGCGATGATATCACGCCATCCGTTCTGTTTTTTAACTACAGACCTACTTTTTAATATGTATGAATTACTCATGAGGGTAATAAGAGTTGAATCATATATATAGTCATTACTTAGGACTTGAATGAATCTCAGTGCAATTAAACTCCAAAGAGCCTTCTCTTTCTCACTTAATCGAGCCAATACAACAGGTTGTTCAGTTGGAATAATTGCATGGTGATCTGTGACTTTACTTTCAACAACAAACCTTCCTAAATCCTCTCTATATCCATCTTTTACATACATATCTACAATTTGACCAAAGTCAGAATTGCTAAGAGCTTTTAAACGATGAGGAATTGTAGGAACAATATCGTTAGTAATATAACGAGAATCTGTTCTAGGATAGGAAACAATTTTATGAACTTCATAGAGCTTTTGAAGAACATCAAGAGTCTCCTTCGCACTGAAAGAGAGAATAGTATTCGCATCTCGCTGTAATTCAGTTAAATCATATGCTAATGGGGGCTCTTCCTTCCTTTCATGTGTCTCTATAGAAGTAATTGTTGCATGAGAAGATTCTAAAAGTGTAACTATCTCAAGAGCTTTTTGTTCAGAGTCTATCTTCATCACCTCGTCCCCATCATATACTGAAGCGGTGAAAAGACCAAAGTTTGCTCGAATTGTCCAATAGGTAGAACCAAGAAAAGCTTCTCGCTCATCTTCTTTCTTCGTGATAAGGGCAAGGGTAGGAGTTTGCACTCTCCCAGCAGAGAGCTTTGCATCGTAACGGCACGTGAGGGCTCTTGTTACATTCATCCCAACATACCAGTCAGCCGCACTTCTTGCCTCCCCTGCTCTATATAACCCTTCATATAATGAACCATCTTGAAGGTTAGCAAAGCCATCTATAATAGCAGCTTTTGTTTGGCTACTAATCCAAAGCCTCTTTACTTCCTTGTTCCATCCAGTTTTCTTGATGATCCACCTCGCGACCAACTCCCCTTCCCGTCCAGCATCAGTTGCAATAATGAGAGTTGAAATATCTTTTCGTTTTAATAAAGTATCAATTACATTGAACTGATCCTTTGTTCCTTCCATCACCATCTGTTCAAGTGTAGAAGGAAGCATAGGAAGAGATGAGAGGGACCAGCGTCTAAAAGCATCTGCATAGTGAGCAGGTTCAGCGAGTTCCACTAAGTGCCCAAGGGCCCAACTCACCACGTAAGAGTCACCCTCGATAAATCCTTTTTGAGAATTTCTTGCTCCAAGGACTTTTGCGATTTCTCTTGCAACCGAAGGCTTTTCTGCTAATACAAATGCTTTTGAATTCATAATCAACTCCATCATTTTACTCATTTTAGTGAACAAATAACATATTGACAATTGATGTGGAAAGTTACAAGAGGATTAATTCGAAAACTCTACATTTCTTACCAGTAAACAAAAAGAAACCCCCTTGACGTATCTTGTTCATGAGTATATAGTCGAGGGCGTATATACCGTTTGTAAGGAGTCCCCTATGGCCTACACTATTACCGATGCATGTGTTGCATGTGGTTCTTGTTTACCAGAATGTCCAGTAGAAGCAATCAGCGAAGGCGACATCTACGTAATCGACGCAGACCTTTGTATAAGCTGTGGAGCATGTGTTGATTCATGTCCTACTGGCGCTATTATTCCAGACTAAGCGTCTATAATAATATAATAGCAAAGAATAGAGGCAGCTTTTAAAGAGCTGTCTTTTTATTTATCTATATTTCGTTTACAATAGTAACCTTATATGACAGATTATTCATTTACATCATTTTCAATGATCCTTTTTTCCTTAATTGCCTCCATCTACCTCTTTAATGGAGCGTTTTTTAGGTATAAAACACATCTTACGCTCTTTATCTCCACCTGTATTCTCATAAGCGTTAGTTGGAATTTCATCATCAACTCATCTTTCATAATTTCCTTTACCCACCTCTATACATCAATAATGAGTTTTCCTCTCTTCTCCCTATTTTTGATCCTAATCATCTCATTCATAGGAGTAGCAATGCTACTATCATGGATAAACATAGCATCACCATATATCATAATTATTACCTCATCCTTCGTATTAACTTCAATTATTGCAGAATTATTAGATTCTACTCATTTCACTATACTCATAATTATCTATAGTATACTTATCACAATAATCACCCTCCTTTATAAGATAAAAACATATCAACTATTAATAATTTCATCTGTTATAAGTGGAGCAATAGTTCTTTCTACCCTTTTTGCTAAATTCTATTACTTTTCCACTTCTGTACACATAATATTAGGTATAATATTGGCAATAGTAGGATATTTGATTCAAAAACATACATACAAAGAGATGATTAAAAAGGAGATACGGTAGGTGATAGAGCACAAAGAAATATATAGTGTAAGTGAATTAACCAACACTATAAAAACACTCTTAGAACTCCATTATTCTCACATACAAGTAAGTGGTGAAATATCTAACTACAGACCAGCTAGTAGTGGACACCTCTACTTTCAACTTAGTGATAAAAACGCAACAATTAGCATTGTCATGTTTAAATCTAAATCTTATGGCCTTACATTTACTCCAAAAGATGGGGATAAAGTTGTAATAAAAGGATCCATTTCTCTCTATGCACCCCGTGGTTCCTATCAAATTATTGCTTCGAGCATGAATTTAAGTGGCACAGGAGATATCCTTGCACAGATAGAAAAAAGAAAACAATATTACGCTAATTTAGGATATTTTGATCAATCTAGAAAAAGAGCCCTCCCACAATATATAAAAAAAATTGGAATTGTCACAAGCGACACAGGAGCTGCATTACAAGATATTCTTCAGGTCCTCAATAGACGCAATAAGAGCATAGATATTGTAATATTCCCAACCCTTGTTCAAGGAAGTACAGCTTCAAGGATGATGAGTAAACGAATTAGACAAGCTCAAAAGATGAAGGACCTTGATGTCCTCATTATAACAAGAGGAGGGGGTAGCCTTGAAGATTTACTCCCATTTAGTGAAGAAGCTGTTATTGAAGCACTATATGAGAGTGAAATAGTAACAATAAGTGCAGTAGGGCATGAAATAGATAATGCCCTAAGTGATTATGTAGCTGACCTCAGGGCGCCCACCCCATCAGCAGCAGCTGAAATAGTAAGTGCCTCTTCCATTGAAATTCTAGAGAGAGTACAAAGAAGTAAAGAAGTAATGATCACAACTGTAAGACACACAATAAACCTCTATAAAAGTAGAATAACCCAGTTTAGCACAGGGTATGCTGCTCTAAAAGTTGAACAGAAGATCCATCAAATGAGGCTAAAAAATGATGATTTCATCTCAATGATGATTCTCTCCTTACAAAAGAAATTAGAGGATAGAAAAAGGAAGTATGAGTTATACCTCTCAACATTAATGGCTCTCTCTCCATATAAAATTTTAGAAAGAGGATACTCAATTGTAACTAAACCCTCATCTAAAAAGCCAATAAAAGAGGGGAGCACATTGCAATTAGATGAAGAAATTGAAATTACTTTCCATACAGGGAAAGCAGTAGCCAAAACTATAAAAATAGAAGGGTAAGGAAGTTACTATGGATTGGGAAAAGAAATTAGAAAGAATGGGTGAAATCACAACCCTCTTAAAAGATGATAATATAAGTTTAGAAGCCTCTATTAAATTATTAGAAGAGGGAGTTAGTATCTCAAAAGAGGTAGAAATGCACTTAAACGAAGCAGAAAGAAAAGTTGAAAAAATAATCAATTCTATAGACGATGAAGAAAATGAGTTAAAAACGACCCCTTTTGAAACCCATAGTGTTGAAGAGTCTTAAGATATTAGTATACTACACACCTATTAACAGGAGCACTTCTATATGGATAAGATTATATTTTTAATACAATGTGAAGATAAAAAAGGATTATTAGCAACAATAAGCCAATATTTTTATACAAGAGGCTACAATATTCTCCACTGTCAACAACATAGTGACACTGAAGCAAAACGATATTACATGAGACTAGAACTCGATTTAAAAGACCTTCATACCACACGAAAACAGCTACAAAAAGAGTTTGGTGAATTTGCTGCGCCACTCACACTTGACTGGCAATGTCATTTCACCGACTACAGAAATAGAGTTGCAATATTAGTCTCAAAAACATCTCACACCCTATTTGACCTCTTATCTCGGTATCATGAAGGGGATCTCAACTGTGAAATACCTCTTATTATTTCGAACCACCCCGATTTAGAATATATTGCAGATCAGTTTAGAATTCCCTATTACTATCTTCCAATAACAAAAGGGAAAAAAGAGGAACAAGAAGCAAGTATACAAGCACTCCTCAAACAACATCACATAGACCTCGTTGTTCTCGCCCGTTACATGCAAATACTCACCCCATCATTCACCACAGAGTGGTATGGTAAAGTGATAAACATCCATCATGCCTTCCTTCCCGCCTTCCAAGGAGCGAATCCTTACAGAAGAGCTTATGAGAGAGGGGTAAAGATGATAGGAGCTACAGCCCACTATGCGAGTGAAGATTTAGATCAAGGGCCAATAATTGAACAAGATGTTGTGAGAGTAAATCATGAACTTACCCCATCAGGATTACGTAAAGTGGGTAAAGATGTAGAGAGACAGGTACTAAGTCGTGCAGTTGGAGCACACCTTGAGCACCGTATCCTCATCTACAACAATAGAACAGTAGTTTTTAGTGCCGAACACTAATTAAGATCTACAAAAGAGGGATGAACAAATACACCATCTTTTCTAATTAACTCCCCGTCCATCCAAATTTCACCACCACCATACTGTGCTGTCTGAATTTGCACTAAATCCCAATGGATACTACTGCGGTTAGAGTTATCACAATTTGTATAAGCATTACCTGGAGTAAAATGGATAGAACCTGCAATCTTTTCATCAAAGAGCGTGTTATCCATTGCAAAGGTAATAGAAGGGTTACACCCCAAAGCAAACTCACCAAAATAGCGTGCACCCTCATCACTATCTAGAATCCTGCCAAGGGCTTTAGTGTCATCACTCGTTGCTTCAATTATCTTCCCATCTTGTATCACAAACCGAATATCATGAAACGTTTGACCATGGTATGTACTTGGTGTGTTGTAATGAATTACCCCATTAACACTATGTAACACAGGAGCTGAGTATATTTCTCCATCTGGAATATTCCTATGCCCAGAACATTTCACAGACCCTATATCTTTTATGCTAAAGGTGAGATCTGTATCAACTGCTTTAATGTGCACCTTATCAGCAGAATCTAAAAAAGCTTTAGCTTTATCCATCGCTTTATCCATGGCAACATAATCAACTTCACTTGTTACTTTATAAAAATATTCTTCAAATTCACTCATACTCATCTTAGCCTGATGTGCCATTAATAAAGTGGGGTATCGAAGAACTACCCATTTGGTATGTACAACCCTTATATCATGATGCACTCTATTATTATAGATTTTATTGTAAAACTCATACCCCTCACCTAAGCGAGCCATTTCAGAGGGGTTCACTATTCCCCGTATTCCAATAAATGCATCCATATTTCTCATTCTGTACGAGTCATTATCACTCCATCCAGCTAGTGACTCCTTTGTGGCACCCGCAACCATCGCCCTTTCAATTGTGATACTTGAAAGATGCACCTCAGGATACCCTCCAGCAGCATAGACCTCTTGTATTAACGCTTCAACCATACTGTGTGGAACATCTGTTGCTTGAATTAAACACCTCTCACCTTTTTTTAGGTCAACACTATAGTTTACTAATAGATGAGCTAATTGTTGCTCTTTGTGTGTAATCATGTTGTATTACTCTCCTTATACAAAGAATCTTCAAAAGGATCGAGCTCATCACTCATAATTGAATATTCTTTTAATTCCTGATTCATATAATCAAAAAATCGAATTTTTGAAGCAATAAGATGGAGAAATTGAGACTCTTGTCTTCCATAAAGGGGATCCCCAATTATTGGATAATGAGCCCAACACAGATGATTTCTCACTTGATGACGAAAACCTTGATGTAAGGAGACAGAAAATAGATGATGGCTCTCATCTTTCCTCTTTAGGTAGGTAACATGGGAAGTATAAAGTGTATCACTCCCCTTCTTTTTAATATGAGAGGAAGATTGATCAGTTGTGGGCCTCACTTCACGACGCCCTTTGCCGTATGGACGAAAGGAGGACACTATGTGAGTTGTCCCTGGAATCTGTAAAGTAAAATTTTGAGGTGGGTATCCAGATGGCAACTCATCACAAAAAGAGGAGAGTGCATGATACCTCTTTTCAAATCTTCCTCGCCTCTGCTCCTCTTGAAAATAATAAAATGCTTCAACAGAGCGAGCTATTAAAACAAGCCCTCGAGTTGCTGTGTCGAGCCTATGTAACACTAAACCCTCATGAGTGAGAAGCAACACTTCAGGATAGAGAGAAGAAACTTGTTTTAAGAGAGAATCACTATGAATTTCCTTCTTAAGTGGAACAGTAGGAAGACCATGGTCTTTAAGGACCACAATATAGTGGGAAGTTTCATCTATTAAGGTAAAAGATGGAGTAACCATAAAACACATCATATCAGAAAAAGGGAGTATATTGTAGTTTTAGGAGATAAAAATCATCATATCTACCCCTTTAGAGCACGACTTCTCCTTTTAGGTGTTTTTGTAACACAAAGAACAACATACCAATACCAAGAAGGCCACCAATGAGATTAGTTAATAGAGTTGCTACATATATACCCTCTTCTTGAAACAAAAAAGAACCTAACAATGCAAAGGGAACATGTATGACAAATGCCTTAATAAGAGAAACGGTAGCTGAATGGAGGGGTTTATTAATGCCATTAAGGCTTTGACTTGTAATAAGTAATACGCCGAGAAAACCATAACTAATTCCTACAATCTTTACATATGAAGCCCCAGCTGCCACAATGAGATGATGAGGATTAAATAGTGAAATAATCGTATTTGCAAAGAATAGGAAGAATAGAAATACGAGTACTCCCCAGACAATTGAGATCAAACTCGAAATTTTAGCAGCCCTCCTTATTCTTTCTACCTTATCTGCTGTCCAGTTTTGCCCCGCAAAAGGGGCCATCACCGTCGCTAAAGCATTAGGGATGATGAGAATTAACATCTCAATTCTTGAAGCTGCACTATAACCTGCAACAACAGCATCTCCAAACTTGGCTAATAGATGGGTAATAACAGCAAGAGAGAGTGGAGTAATAGCTTGAACTAATGCAGCAGGAATACCCACAAACGCTATCTTCTTCCAACTACTAAAGACTTCTTGTATAGAAGCTTTTTTAAAACTTAATAATTTATCTCTAAAGATTAAGATGTAAAGAGAAAAAAGAAGAGTGGTAAAGCGAGCTATGACTGTAGCAAGGGCTGCTCCCGCGATATTCATTGTTGGGAAAAAACCAATTCCATAAATAAGGAGGGGATCTAATATTACATTTACCACCACAGAAGCAATCATAATTAAGGAGGGGGTCAGTGTATCCCCCGTAGCCCTAATAACATTATTACCCACCATAGGAATAACAACAAAAGGCACACCGGCATACCAAATAGTCATATAATTATGAATAAGTTCTAAGGTAGATTCACTTGCTCCAAGCATCCTAAAAAGTGGACGTATTGTAAAAACCCCTATAAGTGAAAGAACAACTGCAACCACCATTGCCAACACAATCCCATCAGCAACTAACCGGTGCACTTTATGATCGTTTTTAGAACCAATTGCCCGAGAAACTGTGGAACCTAACCCTATTCCTAACCCAAGAGAAACAGAGTTAAGCACCATAACAACAGGAAATGTGAACCCCATTGCAGCCAACTCTGAAATCCCCAACTGCCCCACAAAATATGTATCAACAGCATTAAATGCTGACATTGCAAGTAGCCCTAATAACATCCCTGATGCCATTTTGAGGATAGTAGAAGTGATAGGTCCTTCTGAAAGGTTCTTCTTTTGTTTCAAAAACTTCTCCCACTCTAAGATAGATAATTATAGGTAGTCGATATTAGTTCGTAACAACTCACATCTTTATTTGAATGATCAAGAAAAGAGGAATCACAAAAGGTTACGTTAAAAGTGCCTATAATAAATGAAAGAATTATATCACAATAATCTTCTTTAGACTCTACTCCTTCAAATAATTAAATTCGAATAAATATAGCTTATACTTTATACTCTTCTGTTGTATACTTATCAACAATATGCAAGCGATACCAATTAATACATATAATTCACCAAATGTGATTCTTGAACTCATCTATAGGCTAAAGGTGAAAGATGTGATGACTAGAAATCTCATTACAGTAACTCGAGATGCAACTCTTAGAGAAGTGCAACACTTAATGAGAAAAAACTCAATCACGGGCGTACCGGTTGTTCAACACAAAAGGCTCATCGGTATAGTAAGTGTAGATGATATCATACGAGCACTAGATGATGGGTATATCGAAGAGAAAGTAGAGAAACACATGAGCCAACAACTCATAGTACTTGAGGAGGATATGCCAGTATCTTTTGCTATAAGTTATTTTGATCGCTACCGTTACCACCGATTCCCTGTCCTTTCGAGGCACAAAGAAATAGTAGGGATGGTCACAACAAGAGATATCTCAACAAGACTCCTTTGGGAAATAAACCATGAAGTTGAAAATCTTGAAAGAATGATTAAAACTACAAAAGTAAGTAATGGCCTCACAAAAGAGGTCCAAACCTTCCCAATTATGCAACACGACTTTGAAAATGCTGGATTTGCCTCTACAGAGATAAAGAAACAATTAAAACAGATGGAAGTCTTTCCAAGAACTATTAGAAAAGCTGCAATTGCAAGTTATGAATTAGAGATAAACATTGCAGTCCACTCTGTTGGAGGGAGCATTACAGCAGAGTTTGGCCCTGAGGAAGTCATTATAACAGCGCAAGATAATGGACCTGGTGTTGAAAGTGTAGATAAAGCACTAGAGCAGGGATTCTCTACCGCAAATGAGTGGATTAGATCTCTTGGATTTGGTGCTGGAATGGGCTTGCCGAATGTAAAATCTGTCTCAGATGAATTTTCTATCACAAGTTCCCCTTCAGGAACAATTGTGACATCAATAATTAAATTTAGTGAGCAAGAAAGAACACGCTTGCTTCAAGAGTTCAAGGAGGTAACTACATGATTCATATGAAAGAAGTGAGTAAAAAGTTAGGTTACAACTTAGTAGTAATGGGAAATGAAGAAGCAATTGTAACTGGAGGATATACAGGAGATTTACTCTCTGATGTGATGGGTAATGGAGAAGAGGGAGAAATTCTTATCACCATTCAAGCACATAAAAACACAATAGCAGTAGCATCTCTTCTTGGCCTTAGTGGTATTATAATCTGTAATAATAGAGATATCTCACAAGATATGAAAGAAGCTGCAAAAGAACAAGGTATAACTATATTTTCCACAAGTGACACTCAATACAAAGCGAGCATACACCTTGCATCAATACTAGGATAAATAATGCGCTATTGTATCGACTTACATAACCACTCTTGCCTCTCACCCTGTGGTGAAAATGATTTACTCCCCTCAATTCTTGCTCTAGAAGCTTCAGAAAAAGGGGTAGATATCCTTGCATTAAGTGATCACAATAGCACAAGAAATTTAGTCGCTTTTAAAGAAGCTGCAGAAATTGTCGACATCACCCCTATCTATGGAATGGAAATTACTACAGTAGAAGAAGTGCACCTCCTCTCTTTATTTGAAAACCTTGAGGATGCTCTAGATTTTGGAGAATTTATAGATAAATCTCTCGTTAAATATAATAACAACCCCAAATTGTTTGGAGATCAACTTGTAGTTGATGTAATGGGGAATATCACAGATAGAGTAGAACACATGCTCTATGGTCCTTCTACCCTCTCATTCGAATTCCTCATAGATGAAATCTTACAAAGAGAAGGCCTTGCAATACCAGCTCATATAGATAGACCTAGTAATAGTGTCTTAGCAAACCTTGGCTTTGTCCCCTCCTTAGATTACTCAGCACTTGAAGCAATAAAACCATATACGATAAAAAATCCCAATAATTATACAATTATACAAGGATCTGATGCCCACTATATTTCCCATATAGGGAGAAGAGCTTCTTATATAGAGGCTGAAAACCCTTCATTTGATGCACTTAAAAAGGCATTATCAGAAAATAATGTCACTTTTAAATCATAGATTTGAGATAATTTAGAATATAGTATCGTATATTTGTAATTATTCAAAAAAAGTTTGTACATTTTTTTGATCAAAGTTTGTTACAAGTTGACCAGTTTAGCTAACAAAACTCTCATCCCCTATTCTCTTAAACCTCATACTGTCTTGTGTCAACTCGATACACTTTTATCTACTCTTTTGCATCACTACCCCACTAGACGCTACTCTAGATACGTTTCAACATGTCACAACATCATACTTTTTAATATATAAATAATATACTGATTTTAATAAATCAATAAAAATCATAGTGTATTTATTACATCTGTCATCTCATAAGTCCTTTTAATACAATAAATTAGCTGTTGACAGCTCCCATTCTAAGGTCTAGGATATACATAGAACATATTAAGGGAGAAGAATTGTGAATAAAAAAAGAGCGAGTACAAAAATATTAGTTGTTATATTTTTGCTTATCTTTATCACCCTCTCTTCTTTAACCGCTGGTCGAACAATTAGTTCTCAAACAATTTATATTTACGGGTATGTTCCAGAGCGCACAACACTAAATATTCTTGAAGATGGACATATTGATTTTTCTTCAAATAATCCCTATGCAACAGTTGATGTTTTAAAAACATTTTATGCGACAACCCTTTCAGTAACTGCTTTATAATAATATTTTACGTAGTGGAAAGTATGTAAACACATTTTAGACAACATATACGTA
>CAYVRR010000031.1:0-22710 GCA_964453215.1 uncultured Spirochaetaceae bacterium
GTAACACAGCAGATTCTGGTTCTGCCTTTAGGGGTTCGAATCCCTTCATCCCAGAGTTCAAACATGGTCCCTTCGTCTATCGGTTAGGACGGGAGATTCTCAGTCTTCAAAGAGGGGTTCGATTCCCCTAGGGACTAATGATTGCCAGCTCGAATGTGTAGCTGGTTTTTTTATTTTTTTGAGAGTGGAGAATTCGCTCCACACATAAGGATGTATTAGGTATGATAACAGCGTCAAACATTTCACTTACATATGGCACACAAGTGCTCTTTAAAGAGGTGAACATTAAATTTACCCCTGGCAATTGCTATGGAGTAATAGGAGCTAATGGAGCTGGAAAATCAACATTTTTGAAAATTCTATCTGGAGAGATTGAACCAGATACAGGGGATGTTATCATCACCCCAGGAGAGCGTCTTGCTGTGCTTAAACAAGACCACTATGAATATGATGAGTATACTGTGTTAGAGACAGTAATCATGGGATATAAAAAATTATATGAGATTATGAGTGAGAGAGATTTTCTCTACTCAAAAGAAGATTTTTCTGAAGAAGATGGTATACAAGCTGCTACCTTAGAGGGGGAGTTTGCTGAACTTGGTGGATGGGAAGCTGAAGCTGAAGCTGGTGTGATGCTAAGTGGTCTTGGCATTAGTGAAGAGACCCTAGGCAGAAAGATGGGCGATATAGATGATACGCTCAAAGTGAGAGTCTTACTTGCTCAAGCGCTTTTTGGTAACCCTGATATCCTATTACTTGATGAACCAACAAACCACCTTGATCTTGAATCTATCCATTGGTTAGTAAACTTTTTAGAAAACTTTAACAACACAGTCATTGTAGTGAGCCACGATAGGCACTTTCTAAATTCAGTTTGTACTCATATCGCAGATATTGATTATGGTAAAGTCCAACTATATGTAGGAAACTACGACTTTTGGTATTTATCAAGTCAACTCGCTGCAAAGCAGATGAAAGATACCAAAAAGAGGCGTGAAGATAAAATTAGTGAATTAAAAGAGTTCATTCAACGTTTTAGTTCAAACCTCTCCAAAGCTCGTCAAGCAACGAGCAGAAAGAAACTCATAGATAAACTCACCATCGATGATATTAAACCTTCAAGTAGAAGATTCCCATATGTTGCATTTAAACCAGAAAGAGAGCCTGGTAAAAACATCCTAGAGGTGAAAGGGCTCACAAAAAGTGTTGATGGTGAAAAGATACTCCAAAATTTCAATCTCACAGTGAACAATGGTGATAAAATTGCTTTTGTTGGACCCTCTCACGTTGCTAAAACCTACTTTTTTGAAATTATTGCTGGAAAAGTAAAACCAGATAAAGGAACCTTTGAGTGGGGAGTAACTACGAAACAAAGTTATTTCCCAAAAGACAACTATGAATATTTTACTGAACATATCAGTATCACAGATTGGCTTCGTCAGTATAGCGTAGAAAAAGATGATACCTTCGTTCGCTCCTTTCTCGGAAGAATGTTGTTTAGTGGAGATGAAGCGTTAAAAGATTGTACTGTGTTAAGTGGAGGGGAGAAGGTAAGGTGTATGCTAAGTAAGATAATGCTTGAAGCAGGAAACGTCCTTATTTTAGATGAACCTACAAGCCATTTAGACCTTGAAGCAATTTCTGCATTAAACGATGGACTCATCGATTTTAGTGGTGTATTGTTATTCAACTCACATGACCATCAATTTGTAGACACAATAGCAAACCGCATCATTGAGTTTGCTCCTCATGGAAAAGTTATTGATAGAATGATGAGTTTAGAGGAATACCTCCAAAACGAAGAGGTTAGAGCCCTAAGAGATACATATTATAGTGGCCATAGCGGAGTCGAAATTTAAGGAATTATATATATGCTGTTAGTAGTAGATATTGGAAATACACATGTTGTTTTAGCTCTCCATGATGGGTCTTCTTGGGTGAATTCGTGGAGAATTAATAGTGATGTTAAAAAAACAAGTGACGAGTATTACGTTATTGTTGAATCTATGTTAAAACAAACTGCCCTCGATCCTAAAACAATTGATTCATCAATTATCTGCTCAGTTGTTCCAAACCTTACTAGAAGTTTTGAAAAAGTGGTGAAGGCTGTAAGTAACACAAAACCAATCATGGTTTCTCATGAAACCACAGGGGGCTTAGTGAGGGAGAGTATTCCACCTGAATTAGGGTACGACTTGCTCTCTAACGCTGTAGCTGGACATGCTCTCTATCCAGATGAGACTGTGATGATTATCGATTTTGGAACTGCCCTCACCTTTACAAGTGTAAATTCTTCTGGAGAAATACTTGGTGTCTCTATTGCCCCAGGTCTTATTACTGCTGTGAACTCACTATTTAATAACACTGCTCAAATTCCACAAGTGCAATTAAAAATTCCCACCACCACAGTTGGTAGAGATAGTGATGAGTCTATTCGAAGTGGAATTATGTTTGGGTTTGCAGGGCTTGTGGACTCGATGGTAGAGAGAACTAAAAAAGAACTTCAATCTGATTTGAAAGTGATTATTACAGGGGGACTGTCACAAACTATAGCCCCCCTTCTACACCACGTTGATGCAATTAGACCACAACACACCTTAGATGGATTAAAGATTATTATGGACTCTATTACTCAAAAGAGTGAGTAAATTTTCCATTTTTCATAATCTCTATTTTTTTTCCATCTTTATCAATTCCAAAAACACTCATATCTGCTGAACCAAACATAAAATCTGTGTGGACAATTGATTCATTACATCCAGCTTCTTCAAGGTTCATACTATGAGGAAGTTTTAAGCATGTAGGGTAGCCAGCTCCGAGGGCAAAGTGGCATGAAGCGTTTTCATCATATAAAATTGAGTGAAATATTGTATCAGCCATTGCAATTGGGCTCGTTTGATCTACAAGTGCAATCTCACCCATATATCGTGATCCGTCATCAATTTGTAGATATTGCTGTAATACATCGTTTCCAACTTCTGCAGAGGCTTCGATTACTTTCCCATCTTTAAAAACTACACGAACTGTACTAACGAGGCTCTCTAAGAGGCTCACAGGTTTAGTTGTAGTGATTACTCCATTTACCCCATATTTTAAAGGGGTGGTGAAGACTTCTTCTGTTGGAATGTTTGGATAGAATGGGTGCCCTTTTGTGGTATTCTCTCCCCCCCCTTCAAAGCTGTGGTATTCACTTAGTTCAATAGTCACATCAGTAATAGCACTTTTAAAATGAAGGGATCTAAAGTTCTTTTCATTAAGAGCTTTTGCTCGATTTTCAATGCGCTTGTTATGTTCTTCTAATGCCATTATTGGATCTTCTTCATCAAGGTGGAGAATAGGTGCTAAAAAGCGCCAGAGGTCATCACTCTTTGCATCTTCTTTGAGTACTTGTTTTGCCCAGTTATCTGATGGTGCACACACGACACACCACGTGACTTCACTAGCCATTCTTGCTTTTCGTACACCTTCGTGAAAAGAGTTAAGATTCTTTGAGTATAGAGCTAACTTAGATGAGTCAATATCTTTGAGAGCATGGCGCTCATCAGTATTATCTATTCGAATATAGGCCCATTCATCTGCTATCATCTCTTTATCTTGATCTAGTTGGTAGGATGGGATAAATAATAAATCTTCATCTGACTGCTCTTCAATTCTTGAAGCAAGGAGGGTTAAATCATCTATTTCAATGTTCACATACTTCGCTCCCATTTTATAGGCCTCTTTTGCTATAAGGGAGGCAAAAGGGTAGGTGGCAACACTTGTCTTAATTCCGAGACATTGCCCTTTTTGTAAGTTTACCCCTTTTGTAATTATAATTTTAGCATAATCAGATTTCATCTGTTCTAGTTGTTTCATCTTTTTGTCCTTATATAATAAATTTACCACTTTCCATGATGATTATCTCTTTATCATCATGATACATTTTTATGTGTAGATTATGTGTTCCAAATGGAACTCTTCCTCGAAAGAGGGAGGTGTTAAGTCCCGATTTCTCTTCAAGTTCAACCTCGTCATGGTAGGTGTGTAAGCCCCTTAGGTGGTTAGATTCTCCCATTCCTAGTGCAATAAAACTTGTAATTGACTCATCGAGATCTTTTGATCCGTAATAGTGGATTGAGGGATCAAGGTATTCTTTTTCTTCAGTGAGGTGAATGAATCCTATTTTAGAAGCTCCTTCATCAATATCTAGAGCTTTTAGTAATGCTTCTTTCCCTTTTGTTGCATCAAATGAGATAACCTTCCCCCCTTCAAACACAAACCTAGCTCCTTCTACCCACTCTCCAAGGAGTAAAAATGGGCGAGAAGAGGTGATGGTACCTTTTGTATAAGTATTTTCTATGATCATGGTGATGCCATGATTGAATAGGGATGGCATAAAGGCTCTATTTCCATCTAGTATGGAGAGTTTGTGGCGTGGGATACTTGATGGAACGAGTTTGAGGTGTAAATCAGTGTCATCATTGTGGATGTGCAGATACTCACTTTCTGAGTTTAAAATTCTTTTTACAATCATGTTCAATTTCTTTAGATGATTTGTGTAGGAGAAGGGGAAGTTTGACTCATCTAAAAATAAGAGTGATGAGAATAATTTCCACATATCATCAAGGGGATGAGTGCCTTTAAAAACTCTTTGTGCCCAATACCTTGTAGGAACTGGGGCAACTGCCCATGGGGCAATCTCTTTTACGTTTTGTGGTGGTCCAAGGTTTCCCACTTTTTGTAAAAGGGGCATATTAGAGATAATAGTTTCAAAAGATTCATCAGGGAATTCATCAACTATTGAAGCATCTTCTAATCTTAGGAGTACTTTATGTTCACTTTGTTCTGCTAACAACTCTTTCTCTATTGGAGTGATGCTAAATACATCTTTTACAATCCCCTCTTCTATGAGAACAATAGAGACGGGGATTTGAGTAATTTCACTTGCGGCTGCTGCAACAAGTTGAGCAAAATCTGCATTTCTTTCACTTGTATTTATGCTTAGAGCTTCCCCTTGCTGTAGTGATAGGGAGACTCCAAGGAGTAAATCTATATATTGTTTTTGATAATCCATTCATGTTCCTTATAGTGTATAATAATATCTTTTCTATCATACACCAAAGGAGTATGAGAAAAAAGAGGGGTAATATTAGGAAAATTCGCGATATGCCTTGACCAGGTTCCAATATTCAGTTATAAATAACACCGTCACTTCAACCAAACCTTGCGCCTGTGGTATAGTGGTATTACCTCAGCCTTCCAAGCTGAAGAGGCGGGTTCGATTCCCGTCGGGCGCTTAACAATTAGAAAGCACTACGTTATGTAGTGTTTTTTTTATTTTCAATAAGGCTCTTCGGAAAAAAGGTACTAGATGCATCTACAAGACTATGATGACGCGTAATGCTAGTATCATCTTAATAAGGGGTCACATTTCAATCTTTTTGCTTCATATCTATTCTCTTATTCTCATTTTACTCACTCTTTAAGTGTATGAGTAGTTTTTTTGTCATCTTATGTAGTGTATGAATTCATTTCCATATGCTGTTTTAGCAGAATCTATGTAAACATCCCTTAACAATATTGTTGATTTTTAGGATATATGCTTTATTTGTAGGATATCTTGTATAGATTTCTTTATACAAATTTTCCTTTATATAGGCTCATAGGGCTCCATAAAGGTGTTTTGCTCCTCTTTTGCTGTTTTTACATTATTTTGTCTGTAATGGATAGATTATTATTGACAAAAAAAGTTAATGCAGATAAACTAACGCTATCATTACAATCTACATATTACAAGAAGGAGTCAAACATGACACTTGATAAAGGAAAAAGAAATACCCTATATAAAGTTTCCGGAATTGAAGCTAAAGAGCAAGGAATGAAAGAGTTCCTATTTACTTTAGGTTGTTATCCAGGAGAACAAATAACAATTATTAGTCATCTCGCTTCTAATATGATAATTCATGTTAAAGATGCTCGTTACAGTATCGACACTGAACTTGCAAAAGCGATTGTTGTGTAACTACACATATAAACACTACTTACTTGAGGAGCTACTTATGAAAATAGCGTTAGCGGGTAACCCTAACAGTGGAAAGACCACTCTTTTCAATGCGATTACAGGAAAAATTGAACACGTTGGTAACTGGCCTGGTGTTACTGTTGAAAAGAAAGAAGCAAAGATTAAAAAGAGTCTGAATCGATCAACAACTCCTATGACCGTTGTAGACCTTCCTGGAGCATATTCAATGTCTCCTTATACACAGGAAGAGTCGATTACAAAAGATTTTGTATTGAATGAAAAACCAGATGTTATTCTTAACATCGTCGATTCAACAAATCTTTCAAGATCTTTATTCTTTACTTCTCAACTTTTAGAATTAGGAATTCCAGTAGTTGTTGCCCTAAATAAAGCTGACTTAAATACAAAAAAAGAGACAATTATAGACACCTTTATTTTATCTGAGAGACTAAACTGTCCAGTTGTTTCAACAACTGCAACCAAAGGTGGAAATAATGGACTTCACTCCCTTGTTGAAGCTATATATAGTGTTGGCAAAAGTGCCAAAAAACAAACTTCTCTTCACATCAGAAATGCTAAAAATGCATCAACTAAAGAAGAAGTAGAAAAAGTTGATGAAAATAGATACAAGATAGTAAATGAAATAGTAAAAGATGTAGAGAGAAAAAAGATAAGCTCATCACATCAAACATTTCAAGACCAGGTCGATAGGGTAGTTGCTCACAAGTGGCTAGGTATTCCTATCTTTGCTGCTGTCATCTACTTAGTTTTTAGTATTAGCCAAGCGTGGGTAGGACCCCTCTTAGCAGATATATTTGTTGGGTGGATTGATGCTTTTTATGGCGTAGTAGAAAGTGCCCTAGGAGAGAGTGTACACCCTGTGCTCTCATCTCTCTTACTAGATGGAATTATTGGTGGAGTTGGGGCTGTTATTGGATTCTTACCCCTTATTATGGTACTTTTCTTCACCCTTGCCTTACTAGAAGATATTGGGTATATGGCTCGAGTTGCTGTAGTAATGGATCGTTTCTTTAAAAAGATTGGACTAAGTGGTAAATCTATCATCCCAATGATAGTGAGTACCGGCTGTGCAATTCCAGGGGTTATGGCAACAAGGACTATTAAGAATGAACGACAAAGACGCACAACAGCGATGCTCGCTCCCTTTATGCCTTGTGGTGCTAAATTACCTATCATTGCCCTTTTTGCTGGGATTTTCTTTAATGAAGCGAGTTGGGTTGGAGCTTCAATGTACCTTCTTGCTATTGTAGTTGTGTTAATTAGTGGTCTTATTATTAGGAAGATTACAGGAGATACTTCTCAGTCCTACTTTATTATGGAGCTTCCTGAATACAGAATTCCTAGTATTAAAAGAGCAACCCTTTCAATGCTCAATAGAGCAAAAGCATTTATCATAAAAGCTGGAACTATTATATTAGTTTGTAATGCAGTTGTTCAGTTGTTACAAACATTCAACTGGTCATTCCAAGTAATTGGTGAAAGTAATCCTTCGATGAGTATTTTAGCAAGTATTGCTTCCCCCTTAGCATTCTTATTTATCCCACTTGGGTTTGGAATTTGGCAGTTTGCAGCTTCTGCAATTACAGGGTTTATTGCTAAAGAGAACGTAGTTGGAACACTTGCTGTAACTTTTGCAATCACAAACTTTATTGATGTTGAAGAGTTTGCCCTTCTTGGTGACGGAAGTGGTGTGATGGCAGTCTTTGGAATTGGTTCTGTTGCTGCCCTCTCATATTTAGTATTTAACCTTTTCACACCTCCTTGTTTTGCTGCTATTGGAGCAATGAACTCTGAGATGGAATCGAAAAAATGGTTATGGGGTGCTATTGGCTATCAGATGGGAACAGGATATGTATTAGCTTATCTTACCTATCAAGTGGGTACTCTCATAACTACAGGAAGTGTAGGAGCTGGGTTTGTTGGTGGTGGAATTGCTGTTATTGCAATGATAGCGTTCCTTGTCTACTTAATTAGAAAACCAAAAGTACAAATTGCAACTACCTATGCTACAGAAAGAGGAGTATAAAGTATGGCAAATATTATAGTAATATTTGTAATTGCCCTCATCCTTACTTTAAGTATTGTTAAAATTGTAAGGGATAAGAAAAAGGGCGTTGTGTGCAGCGGATGTAGTAGCTGCCCAGTTAGTGGATCTTGTGAGAGTCCTTCTCATACCAAATAGATGTAATGATGATTAAAGGATATGATGCACTTGTTAAGTGCATCATATTTCTTTGTAGCAAAGATATTGAGCAAATTTTATTGGAACTTTGATATACGCTTCTTCTACCTTGATTTCAATACTTTCATCATCTAATAATGTTACTACTGTAAAAAGGGTTGCTGGGTAAAGGTTATGCATATTACAGAACTTAAGCAGCCCTTTCACAGCTTCTCCCTCTTCAGTTATTCGTACTAGCTTTAAAGGTTTGTGTAATGGCGCTGTAGAGAGGCGTGGAGCTGTAATGAGGGCAACTTCATTTTTTGAACCAGGAAAGGGATTGCCATGAGGACAAATTTCTGGATGCCCAAAGAAATCATATAAGTAATCAGTGAATTCATCACTAATTGTTTGTTGAAGCTTTTGAGCTTCTTCATCAGATTTCTCCCATGGATAATTCAATCTTTTAATTAACATATATTCAGCAAGATAGTGTTTTTTTAAGACCTTAATCCCATAGTTTCTTCCCAAGTCAGTGAGTCGAATATTTTTATAGGTATCTTGGCTAGCTAAATCTAATAAGGTTAATCTCTTTATTGCTTGATTCACTGCTGGTTTAGAAACTTCCAACTTCTTAGCAAGTTGTGAATTAGTTACTTTCCCATACTCTCTTTCTAATAAAAACATCGTTACGAGGTAGTTAGGAGCAGTGGGAAACTTCTCTTGTAATTGTTCAAATGATATTTTTTGAGTATCCATATAGAGCATCATACAGTGAAAAAAGGGATTACTCAACATTCTCTTCACCAGTAAGCAATCTCTAGATTATTCTTTTCATACATTGTACGATGAAGAGTAGAAAATTATTACAAACGAGGTGTAACATGGGTGTGAGAGGTGAAGTGTTCTCAACAAAGTTGAGTACTGCAGACAGAACCTACTTTTTTAATGTAAAAGAAAACGTGTATGGCGATATGTTTTTAAATATAGTTGAAAGCAAAGGAACTGAGGGTGGCGAAGGAAGATTCATTCGACAATCTATTTTGGTGTATCAAGAAGATCTAGGTGATTTTATAAAAGAATTCCAAAAATCTCTCGATTTTATTAAACAAGCTAATAAAGGGTAGAGATGTGAAAAGAAGTTCGGTGGATGGGGCTTCTCCCATGCACTGAACAGAGCAATAGGTGCTCTTTGGTAGGATACCCCTTATGTGTTTCAAACTTCCACTGTGGATAGATACTACTAAGGGTGAGCATAAGTGAATCACGTGATGTTTTTGCTAAAATAGAAGCTGCCATTATTTCTGGAACGAGGCTATCTCCTTTGACAATAGCTTCAATAGGGTGGAGTGCCTCAAATACTTTATTTCCATCAACCAATACTGTATCAATTAAATCAAAACTCTCTTGTACCCTTATATAACTTTTTTGCATGGCAAGAAGCGAAGCTTGGAGTATATTTATCTTATCTATTGTTTTGTGGTTTACAAAAGAAATTGCATAATAAAGAGCTTTTTCTTTTATGATACTAGCTACTTCTTCCCTTCTTTTAGGAGTCAACTTTTTCGAATCTTTTAATATTTCAAATGGAAAATCTTCTGGAAGGACAACTGCTGCTGCACACACAGGACCTGCAATAGGGCCTCTCCCTGCTTCATCTATACCACATATATACTTCATAAGGTAAAGGATAGTTCTTTGTGACTTAATTTGTCAATTATACTCGATTATGATATACTCATACTATTAGGGAGAAATGATAGAAATTCTTAAGGAATAATTATAATATAGATAATATGTTCACTAGAATCCTCATAGGAGATATGTTTGTTTTTAAAAAGTATCGAGCTCTATGGATTTAAATCCTTTGCAGATAAAACACGATTAGAATTTGCTCATGGAATCACAAGTTTGCTCGGTCCAAACGGGTGTGGTAAATCTAATATTGTTGATGCAATTAAATGGGTATTGGGCGAACAATCTACAAAAACACTTCGTGCTGGTAAAATGGAAGATGTTATCTTTAATGGCACCGAAAAACGGCCAGCAATGAACGTTGCAGAAGTGAGCCTTGTCATTAACAATGAACAAAATCTCTTGCCTACCGAATACTCTGAAGTAGAAATTAAAAGAAGATTGTTTCGTAGTGGTGAAAGTGAATTCTTTATAAATAGACAGTTAGTTCGATTGAAAGATATTAGAGAATTGTTTTTTGATACGGGAGTTGGCAAGTCAGCCTACTCAATTTTAGAACAAGGTAAAATAGATCAAATATTATCTCATAAACCAGAAGATAGGCGCTATATATTTGAAGAAGCTGCCGGAATTACCCGCTACAAGAAGCGAAGTGAAGAAGCTGTAAGAAAACTTGAAAGAACCAGTGAGAATATAGAACAAGTTGAAACCTTGTTAAGTGAAATTAAAAGACAATACGACTCAAGAAAAGCGCAAGCTGCAAAAGCAGCTCGTTATAAAGAATTGGAGAGTGAATTAATAGATATTGAAGTCAATGTTGCCCTCTCTACAGTTCACACCTACAAAGAATTACAACAAAAGAGGACAACAGATCTCTACCTTGCCCAAGAGCACTATGAAGAGAGTAAAGAAGCTATACAAGAAAGAAGTACTCTTATTGCCGATGCACAAGAAACTTTAAGAGAATATAGTGAACAAAAGATATCTGTAACACAAGCAATTCAAAGGTTTGAAGAACAAAAAAAAGGAACATATGAGAAAATAGATCTCTTAAAACAACGCTATCATGATTTTAGTATTCAAAAGCAAGATGCAATAAATAACTATCAACGAATAAAAGAACAAATTAGTAGTGATGAAGAGAAGCTAGAAGACCAAGAAGATAAAAAAGAAATACTCGAACACTCAATCACTCAACTAGTGAGTGAGTTAGAAACAAATAATGGTGACATTGAACACACCCAAAAGATTATAATTTCTACAGATAAAGAGATAGCTAAATTTGAAGAAGGAGAGAAAGAGAATCACAGAGAACAAGAGGAATTAAGAAAGCGCCTCATCGTCTTAAGTGATAACATTGTAGAAGAATTGGAAGAGGTCCTTGAACAAAACAGATACTCAAAAGAGAATAGGGATGAGGACCTTATTCACCTTAAAACAACCATAGCTTCCATAAAAAAAGAAGTTGAAAGGGTAGTTCGAATTATTCCATCGGTGATGGAAGGGGATGAAGAGCCAACTTTTGAAAAAGTGGGGAGTTTACTCGGACAATTAGATCAAGAATTAGATTCATTTGTTTCAAGGTATGTAATACTCCTTGATTCACTCACTTCTCCTCGTGGACATGTGAGTAAAAAAAGAGCTGTTGATGAAGAACTCAACACCCTCACACTCACCCTTAAAAAGATGAGAGAATCTTTAATGAATTTAAGAAATGAGAGAGTTGGCCTTGTTGAGTTACTCGATCAATACAAACAAAAAGATACGACACTTCAAGTTACCCTCACTCAGTATAAAACGAGCTTGGAAGCAACAGAACATGTAATTGAAAACTTAAAAAAAGTGATCAGTGAAAAAGAATTTAGCTTAGAAGATGCAGTAAGTGATGAAGAAGTTGCACAGGTGAGGATGGGTGAAACAATGGAAAAGATCGCCCTCATTAAAGATGAGCAACTTACCTTAGATGATGAAATAGAGACCTATACAAGTCGGTTAAAAGAATTAGAAGAGACGATGAAAGATGGGCAAGAAGAGGTGAGAGCCCTTCAAAAAACACAACAAGATGAATATGAGAAATTACAAGAAACTAGGAGTGATATTGAAAAATACCGACTCCACATAGACTCACTTGATGAACAAATTAAACAAGTTTATCATATGTTCTACGATGCCTATGGAAGGAGTCTTAAAGAGTATGACTCTCGCCTTGATAAAGATTTTGAAGTTGAAGAAAACTTACGGGAAACTCAAGCTCAATTAAAAAAACAACTTTCTCAAATGGGCTATATTAACCACATGGCGATGAGGGAGTTTGAAGAGATTAAAGAGCGATATGATTTTCTACATGAACAGTTAAGTGACCTTGTTCGAGCAAAAAGTAATTTAGAGCAGGTAGTAAAAGAGATTAAAGAGCGAAGTGAAACACTCTTTCTCTCCTCCTATCAAGAGATAAGGGCAAACTTTCACACCATGTTCCACAGAATGTTTGCAGGTGGAAGAGCTGAATTAAAACTGTTAAACCCAGAAGATGTCCTTAACTCTGGGATCGAAATATTTGCTCAACCCCCTGGAAAGAAATTAGATCGCTTAGCTCCATTAAGTGGAGGGGAGAAATCATTAACAGCTGTAGCTCTATTATTTGCTACATATAAAGTAAAACCTTCCCCATTTTGCATCCTCGATGAAATAGATGCAGCACTTGATGATAGAAATATTGGCTATTTTTTAACCGTGTTGAAAGAGTTTAGTGAAACGAGCCAGTTCATTATAATAACTCACAACAAGCACACAGTAATGGGCTCAACAACGCTCCTTGGTGTGACAATGCAGGAAAAGGGAGTCTCAAAAGCAATTAGCTATAAAATGGGATGGGAAAAAGATGAAAGCGTCATTCATGATGTACATGTTGACACATCTTTAGATAATACAGTATAAGTCTTTATTGTAACGATTAATTTAGTGGATGGATAATGTTTGATTCAATAAGCGAGAAATTTAGTTCTATAGTCAGGTCATTTAGTGGCAAGTCAAAAATAACTGAAAAAAATATTCAAGATGCAGTAGAAGAGATTAAAGTCGCCTTATTAGAGGCCGATGTGAATCTTCGTGTGGTAAGAAGATTTATTAACCACACCTTAAGTGAAGCAACCGGTGAAAAGGTTCTTAAATCAATCGACCCAGGTCAACAGTTTGTAAAAATTGTATATGATAAAATGGTCGACCTTTTAGGAGATGCTGAACATCAACAGATCAATCTCAAAGGACCAGATACAACAACTGTTATCCTTATGATGGGTCTTCAAGGTTCTGGTAAAACAACGACAGCTGCAAAACTTGCCCACACTCTTACCAAGCAAGGGCGTCGAGTTATGCTCGCTGCTGCAGACTTAGTGAGACCAGCTGCCATACTGCAACTTCAAATTCTTGGTGAAAAGGTTGGAGTCCCTGTCTACACTCAAGAGACAAAAGATCCATCAGTTGTTGCAAAAGGGGCCCTAAAAGAGGCAAAAAAAGGGCAATATGATGTTCTCATCGTAGACACTTCAGGAAGGATGCACCTTGATGAAGAGTTGATGAAAGAAATCATGAGTCTCCATAAAGTGCTTAACCCTGATGAGACCCTCTTTGTAGCTGATGCAATGACTGGCCAAAATGCAGTAACTATTGCTTCTGAATTTAATGAGAAAGTTGGAATTACAGGTGTAGTATTAAGTAAATTCGACTCTGATACCCGAGGTGGAGCTGCCCTCTCACTACGAAGTATCGTTGGTAAACCCATTAAGTTTATTGGTGTTGGGGAGAAAATAGAAGACCTAGATCCTTTCTATCCAGAAAGAATAGCCTCTCGTATTTTAGGGATGGGGGATGTTGTTTCCCTCGTTGAAAAAGCTCAAGAGTCAATGAACCAAGAAGATGCAATCAAAATGCAAAAGAAGATGTCTTCTAACACGTTTGATTTGCAAGATTATTTAGAGCAACTAGACAGAGTAAATTCTATGGGCTCTATAGACAAACTTATTGAATTGATTCCTGGTGCGAAAGGAAATATTAATGAAGATGACATAGATATGAATGAAATGAAGAGAGAAAAAGCAATAATTCAGTCTATGACCTTTTCGGAACGGACGAATTACCATATACTAGGGCCTACGAGAAGAAAAAGAATCGCTAAAGGATCGGGTACCTCTGTTGGAGAAGTAAACCGATTAATGAAGAAGTTTGAGAAAATGCGACTTATGATGAAAAAAGTTGCTAAAAATAAAAAATACCAAGCCTCAATGTTGAAAAACTTGGGCATGTAAGGGCATTAGCCAGGAGGAAGTAGTGAGTACGAGTATAAGACTTAAGCGTTTTGGATCTAAGAAGAGACCTTATTACAGATTGGTTGTAATTGATTCAAAAGCTGCAAGAGATAGTAGATCTATTGAAGAAGTGGGTCAATACCATCCAATCGAAGCTGAAGAGAAACAAGTAGTATTAAAAGAAGATCGCATTAAAGAGTGGATTGCCAAAGGGGCACAACCTTCTCAAACAGTGAAATCACTTTTAAATAAGCATAACATTACAATAGTTAGAACACCGTTAGAATAGCCTAGGAGTAATTGCTGTGGAAAAAGATCTAGTTGAATATATTGCGAAATCTCTTGTTGATTTTCCTGATGAAGTGAATGTGAATATGGTTGAGGGGGAACAATCTACTATTATAGAGTTGAAGGTTGCCCAAAGTGATATCGGAAAAGTGATTGGGAAAAGTGGGAGAATAGCGAACGCAGTTCGGGTAATACTCAATGCATCAGCAGCAAAAAACAACAAACATATACAGTTGGAAATTCTGGACTAATGCAGTACATAGCCACAGGGGTGCTTAAAGGCCCTCACGGTCTAAAGGGTAGTATTAAACTCAAAACATTTAGTGGGGAAGTGGAGCACCTGTTTTCTTTAAAACACGTGCAACTTCGTCATGATGGACAAACTCGTCACCTCATCATTGATGAGATTAAACTTCATGGAAATGAACCACTTATCCACTTTGAGGGAATTGATACTCCAGAGGCAGCTCGCACACTTGGTGGGTGGGAACTCTGGGTTGAAAAACAGCATGCCTCTCCCTTAGAAGAGGGTGAGTTTTATGTTGCAGATTTAATGAACTCATCTATCGTAGTTGATGGAGAGAAGGTTGGAACTGTTGAAGCAATTCTCGACGGTCCACAGGCATTGTTACTTGAAGTGACTAACTTAGAGAGTAAGAAAGTATCTTTAATTCCATTTATGGCACCCTTTATTGGGGAAGTAGATATTGAGAAAAAAGAGATAGAATTGCTCAAAGTGGAGTTACTTTCATGAAATTTGAAATTCTTACCCTCTTTCCAGAGATTGTTGATTCTTTTTTCACACAATCAATCATGGCAAAAAGTGTAGAGAGTAATAAAATTTCATATAATATTATTAACTTTAGAGATTTTGCCACTGATAAACACCATACCTGTGATGATACTCCCTATGGGGGAGGAGCTGGAATGGTGGTGAAGCCCGAACCTCTTGGTGCAGCTTTAGAGAGCATTGGTGCTAAGAAAAAGAGAGTTATCTATCCCACTCCAAGTGGGAAGAAGTTTACTCAAAGCTATGCAGCTGAGTTGGCAAAAGAGTCTGAATTAGTGATTATTTGTGGCCGTTATGAGGGAATTGATCAACGAATTATAGATCTGTATGTAGATGATGAGATTTGTATAGGGGATTATGTAATTAGCAGTGGGGAAGTAGCATCTTTAGTCATTGTTGATGCAATTTATCGTCTTGTAGATGGGGTTATTAATAGTGAATCTTTAGTAGAAGAGAGTTTTACTGATGGATTATTAGAATATCCTCACTATACGAGACCTGTAACCTATTGCTCTAAAACTGTTCCTGATGTATTATTGTCGGGTCATCATGCGAATATTGAATCGTGGCGTATGGAAAAGAGAATCGAAAAGACGCGAAAGATGCGACCCGATTTATTAGAAAAAGCCACACAACACGGCACTGAAGAGATTACATAAATTAGAAACCATATATTGCGAAGGGGAATGTAGGAAGATGGATGTTATTAAAGCAATCGAAAGCGAACAAATGAAAGATAGTGTGAATAATTTTAAAGTTGGAGATACTGTAAAAGTATACTTTAAAATTAAAGAGGGCGATAAAGAGAGAATTCAGATATATGAAGGTCTTGTTATTGCTTTTAATAATGGTGGAATTCGAAAAACTGTCACTATTAGAAAGAACTCATACGGTGTAGGAGTTGAAAGAATATTCCCAGTTCATTCACCACGAGTTGAGAAATTTGAAGTAACACGACGTGGTCGAGTACGAAGAGCAAAACTCTATTACATTAGAGGGAAAGTTGGTAAAGCAGCTAAAGTTCCTGAGCTTATCGTTAAAAAACGATCATAATTGTACTATACATCAATATGTTACGTATCAAAGGGGCAGTGTCACTGCCCTTATTTGTGTTTATTGACATATTCTTGCTATATGTATCAATTTCTAGTAAAGTCTACAATATAGGTGATGTAAAATAAGGAAAGTGAAGGCTATTATGGCAAAAAAAGAGAGTGATAAGGGACAACAAGGGACAAAAAATCAAGAATTGAGCCCTAAAAAAAGACGCAAACGTAATAAAATGCAGCAACTCAAAAAAGAGGTAGCAGAAAATGGTATCCCAAAAGCTCCAGCTGCTAAAAAAAAGCGACCTCCAATGGCTCAACGCCCCTCAATTGTAGTCCCCAAAGTAAAAGAACCCCATCCTCTTTGTACTATCTGCTCTAAACCTATTCATGCGATAGCTGAAGCTATTAGTGGCCCAGAACCAACAGATATTAACCACTTTGATTGTGTATTGAAAAAAATAGCAGAAGATGAGAAAGTAATGCTTCCTAGAAAGGTTTCCTATATTGGGAGGGGAACTTTTGCAGTTGTAGACAAAGATGAAGAGGGTAACCTTATATTTATTAAAAAGATTATCTATGAAACACCAGAACACTTTGACTCCTACAAGAAGTTCGTTGAATCCCAAAAGAGGTAGATGATGGAAAAAATAGTGAAAGCAATGTTGCCAGGAACCTTTGATCCTCCAACACTTGGCCACATTAATTTAATAGAAAGAACAAGTACACTTTTTAGCTCATTAGATGTTGTTGTTGCCGATAACATTAATAAAACATGTTTGTTCTCAGCTGAAGAGCGACTTGAAATGCTACAAACTCTCACAAAGGATTATGAGAATGTACATGTATTTATTCATAATGGATTAATTGTAGATTATGCTAAAAAGAACAATATAGCAGTGATGGTAAGGGGAGTGAGAGCTCTTGTAGACTTTGGGTATGAATTTGAACTTGCAATGACCAATAAACAACTCTATCCAGAACTCGAAGTCTTATTTTTACCAACCGACCCAAAATATTTTGTATTAAGATCATCTGCAATAAAGGAGATGGCCTCCTATGGGGCAGATATTAGCACAATGGTTCCAGAAATTGTGAGCAAATCGTTAACACAACGGATAAGGTTGTTGACATAAAATAGCAATTTCGTTATTCTCATCAAAGCACTTTTACCAATAAAGAGGTTTATATTATGGCTGTACCTAAACATAAGACGTCGAAATCAAGAGCTGCTAGCAGGAAAGCTGTTAACATGCGCATTGCATCACCCACATTATCTGTCTGTGGAACTTGCGGAAATACCGTTGTTCCCCATAGAGTGTGTCCAAAATGTGGATTTTACCGAGGAAAACAAGTTATTGAAACTGAAAAAATGGCATAAATTATATACTTGGATCTCACCGATTTAGGAGGAACATTATGAATTCAAATGAAGTATTTGAAAAAGTTAAAAGCTTAATTGCTGAAAAACTTGAAGTAGAAGATAGTAAGATCACCCTTGATTCATCTTTCAGAAAAGATTTAGGTGCTGATTCTCTCGACACATATGAACTAGTATATGCAATCGAAGAAGAATTAGGCGTATCTATTCCAGATGAAAAAGCAAATGATTTTGAAACTGTCAGAAATGCAGTAGATTTCTTATCTACATTATTGAAGTAAGTTTTTTTAACGTATGCCCAGGCCATCGAAAAAATTTACATACGAAGGGGCTCCCTCTGTTTCTGTCACAAGAAAAAGGGAGCTCAACTTATTTGAAAAACAAGCCTCTATTCACTTTAAGAATATTGAATTGCTCAATCTTGCATTTTCTCATCGCTCTTATGCTAATGAGAGTCATGATGATGTTGATAACAACGAGCGTCTCGAATTCTTAGGAGATAGCGTCCTTGGCCTCGTTGTCTCTACTTGGTTGTTTATCCACCTCCCTCATCTTGATGAAGGAGATTTTTCTCGTATCAAATCATTTGTTGTCTCAGAAGATAGTTTAGCGGTTATAGCTAAAAGTCTTAGAGTAGATAATTTTATTTTGATTGGGAAAGGGGAAGAGTTTAGTGGAGGAAGGAGTAAGAAAGCTCTTTTAGCTGACTGTATGGAAGCTATATTTGGAGCATATTTTCTCGACTCAGGATATAAAGCTGCTACTGAATTAATTCAAAGACTCCTTGTCCCCCACATCCACAATGTGTTAGAAAATAAACACAGAAAAGATTATAAAACACTCCTTCAGGAGTTTGTTCAAAAGAAATATAAAACATACCCCAAGTATAATGTTGTAAAAAAGACAGGTCCTGAACATGACAATACATTTTGGGTAGAAGTAATAATTCAAAAGAAAACATTTGGACCGGCTAGTGGTAATAACAAAAAAGAGGGTGAACAGGCTGCAGCTAAAATAGCCTATGAAACTTTAAGTAAATAGATTAATTCTCTTATCATAAAATTTCTTTCCAATTTCTAACAATTTCTCTTTTTCATTCATATCTGGATCTGCTAATACTGTATCAAACAACTCATGTAAAAGAATTCCAATAGTGGGACCTTTTGGAATCCCTAGAGAGATAAGATCATTACCATTGATGTTGAGATCTTTTATCCCAAAAGCATGTTTTGCTTCAATCTCTTTATCAATTCTTTGTTTAAATTCTACGAGATGAGAAAAATGCTCACTATTATCAGTCCCTATTTGATCAGCTTTTCTTAAATCAAACAAATCCTCTATATGCTCTACTCCAACTCTTGAAATAAAGCGACGAACAGCAGCATCACTAAAGGTATCTGTGTAATGAAACATATGGTGTTTGATGAGGTGAAGAGTTGTTTGTATCTCTTTGTTTGAACATTTTAGTCGTTCCATGAGATTTTTAGCTAACTCTACACTCATCTGTTCGTGGTGATAAAAAGAGACATTACCATCACTATCAATTTGCTTTGTTACAGCTTTTCCAATATCGTGTAAAAGAGCTGCGAGTCTCACTAAGGGCTTATTTTTATTTGCTGCATCACAGGCATAAAGAGAGTGGTAGAATACGTCATGGATGTGATTCCCTTTTTGAGTTACCCCTTTACAATGTGCAAGTTCTGGAAATAAATGGGGCAAGATACCACTTTCATCCATCTCAATAAAAGCAATAGAGGGAAAATTGGCACTAAGTATATTAAATAATTCAATATGAATTCTCTCCCCTGAAATAGAAGTGATAGATTCATGTAATACTTTTATTGCTTCTTTTGTCCCTTTTTCAATTGAAAACTCTAACGTTGAAGCAAACCTACATGCCCTTACCATCCTCAGGGCATCCTCTTTAAACCTGATAAGGGGATCTCCTATTGCCCGTATTGTTTTGTTTTTTATATCTATTAATCCATCATGTAAATCGATCAGTTTCCCATTCTCACAATTAACAGCAAGTGCATTCATCGTAAAATCTCTTCTTTTAAGATCTTCCTCTATTGTTGCAATATAGGAGACACTCTTTGGCCTTCTGTTATCGAGGTATTCATCATCTGTTCTAAAAGTGGTTACTTCAAATTGCTCCCCCTTAAAAAGAACCGTTACTGTTCCATGATCTATTCCAGTTGGAATGACTTTAGGAAACAAAGCCATAACTTCAAAAGGAGTTGCACTTGTTGCAAAATCATAATCGGTAACATCTCTTTGTAAGACCCAATCTCTTACTCCACCACCAACTATGTAGATAGCGTGGTTCATTTCTAAAAAATAGTGGGCAAATTGTGAAACAATCTTATTAATAGGAAATTTCTTCATATCTCCTTATGCTACTCATCCTCATAACTCTCTGTCAATACAGATTGAATAATCGCTCTAAAATGTCTATGATGGTTCATCTAGAAATATGTATACCATACATATGGTTTTGAAATTAGGAGCTTATTTTTATGTTTAAACCCGTTGATAGTAAGGCAGACTTTCCAAGAATGGAAGAGAAAATCCAACAGTTTTGGGAAAACCACAATATTTATAAAAAATCTGTAGAAAACAGAAGTGCAGATAATGAGTATGTTTTTTATGACGGACCTCCCTTTGCAACGGGACTTCCCCACTTTGGTCACCTCGTTCCAGGAACAATAAAAGACCTCTATCCCCGTTACCAAACCATGAAAGGGAAGAGGGTGAATAGACGCTTCGGATGGGATTGCCATGGACTTCCTGTAGAACATGAAATTGAGAAAGCTCTCAACATAAGTGGTCACAATGCTGTAGTTGAGTATGGAGTTGCTGCATTTAATGAACAATGCAGATCTATTGTACTCAGATACACAAGTGAGTGGGAAGCAACCATTAATAGAATGGGTAGATGGGTCGACTTTGAAAATGGGTATAAAACCATGGACACCGATTACATGGAGTCAATCTGGTGGGTATTCAAAGCTCTTTATGAAAAAGGATTAATCTATGAAGGATACAATATTCTTCCCTATTCACCAGCCCTTGCTACCCCTTTATCTAACTTTGAAGTAAACCTTGGTGGCTACAAAGATGTAACAGATCAAGCAATCACTGTAAGATTTAAAGTCGATTCGATGGAAAACACCTATTTCCTCGCATGGACAACCACCCCATGGACCCTTCCTTCTAACCTTGCACTTGCTTTAGGGCCAGAAATCCCTTATGTGAAAGTATTAGATAAAGAAGAGGGCGTTTATTATATTTTAGGAGAAGAGAGACTTTCTCACTATTATCCACATTCTGATGGGTACACCATAGAAGAGCGCTTTTTGGGTAAGGAATTAGAGAATATCTCATATGAACCCCTTTTCCCATATTTTGCCCATTTAAAAGAAGAAAGTGGAGCCTTTATTACAGTTCTTGGAGATTATGTAACAACTCAAGATGGTAGTGGCATCGTACACACAGCTCCAGGGTTTGGAGAAGATGACTACGAAGTTCTTAAAGGAACTGGTATTCCGGTAGTGTGTCCTATTGATGATGATGCAAGGTTTACTAGTGAAGTAACTGATTTTAGTGGAATGTTTGTAAAGGATGCAGATAGCAAAATAATTGCCCACTTAAAAATGAATAAAAAGTTAGTAAAACGGGAAAACTATCTTCACCCATATCCATTTTGTTATAGAACTCACACCCCTCTTATCTATAGAGCAATGTCGTGTTGGTATGTAGATGTAACAAAGATTAAACAAGTAATGCTCGACTCAAATGAACAAATATATTGGATGCCACATCACCTCAAGCACGGTAGGTTTGGTAAATGGTTAGAAGGGGCAAGAGACTGGGCAATAAGCCGAAATAGATTCTGGGGAAACCCTATCCCTGTGTGGAAAAGTGACTCATCAGATTATATAGAGGTGATTGGTTCTATTGAAGAGTTATATGAAAAAAGTGGAGTGAGGGTCGATGATCTTCATAAACACTTTGTTGATGAAATCACCTGGCCAAGTCCTGATGGAAATGGGACAATGAGGAGAATCGAAGATGTCCTTGATTGTTGGTTTGAATCAGGTTCTATGCCATATGCACAAAACCACTACCCATTTGAAAATAAAGAATTTGTAGAAGAACACTTCCCAGCAGATTTCATCTGTGAAGGGCTCGATCAAACTCGAGGATGGTTCTATACCTTAGTCATATTAGGTGCTGCGCTTTTTGAAAAACCTGCTTTTTTAAACTGTGTAACTAATGGCATTGTACTTACCGCAGATGGGAAAAAGATGTCTAAATCTTTACGAAACTATTCAGACCCAATTGATTTAGTAAATCAATATGGGGCAGATGCCCTTCGTTTTACCCTCATGAATAGTGCAGTGACAAGGGGAGAAGATTTAAAATTTTCAGAAGATAGTGTAAAAGAAGTATTAAAAACGCTAATCATTCCCCTTTGGAATGCCTACTCTTTCTTCGTGACATACGCAAATATTGACGGGTATGTAGCATCTTCTACCCCATTTGAAAAGTTAGAAAACTCACTCGACCGTTGGATTGTCTCTTTAAGTGAATCTTTGGTTGAAGAAGTTACCACTGCGTGGGACTTATATGAAACTCAAAGAGGATGCTCTGCAATAGTTTCTTTCATCGATTCACTCAATAATTGGTATATTAGAAGAAGCAGAAGAAGATTCTGGAGAAGTGAAAACGATAGTGATAAAAAACAAGCTTATGATACCCTCTACAGTGTATTGATGAAGGTAGTGAGTGTTGCAGCTCCTGTAATTCCATTCACAACAGAAGAGATTTATCGTAACTTAAAGAGTGATACTATGATGGAATCAGTTCACCTATGTGATTTCCCTCGTGTTGAACCATCTTCTCGTGATATTGAATTAGAGGATAAAATGGCTATCACTCGAAAAGCTATTACCATGGGTAGATCTCTTAGGGCAACACATAATTTAAAAATTAGACAACCCCTTAAGACCCTCTACCTTGT
>CAYVRR010000032.1:0-22602 GCA_964453215.1 uncultured Spirochaetaceae bacterium
GGTTTGACAATTTATCTCCTACATGATAATTTAAGATAGATTAAAGAATTGTAATACTTTCCGTATTAAGGAAATAAGGATATACATGGATAATAATAAGCCTACCAGCCATTCTAGGCATAATGATATAGAGCGTAAAAATGAGCAAAATAATAGAGAATATGGATATATTTACATCATTAAAAACCCTGCTAGCAATGAACTATCAGTGTGTGCTCACACTGAGAAGTTAGAGCGTGATCAAAAAGTAATATTTCCATCTCGCTATGGACTTGATTATGGAGTTGTCGTTGGCTCTGCTATGGAAATGGGTCAATATGAGCCAGGCTCAGTAGAGCCACAAGGGTCATGTTTGCATGGAGAGTGCATGCAAAAAGTCTCTAGTGAAGATGAAACCCTTTTAGCATCTAGTGACGAGTTGGGCATAGAGGTAGATGAAGTAGACCAAGCTATTGGCCACACTGATGAGCACAAGGAAGAAGAACCTGTAGATGATCTAGAGTCAGATGAATTTGTGGTAGCGAAAGATATGGTGAAGATATCAGGAGATATTGATTGGATTGAGCGCCTTGTTGATGTAGAAGATGAAGCGAAATACCAAGAACTTCTTGTTAAGGAGAATGATGCCCTCTTACTTTGCAGGAAAAAAGTATTACAACATAAATTAGATATGAAACTTGTCTCTGGTCACTTTCTTTTTGGAGAGCCAAAAATAATCTTTTTCTTCACAAGTGCAAATAGAGTAGATTTTAGAGAACTTGTGAAAGACCTTGTAAGTGTGTTTCGTGTTCGTATTGAATTAAGACAAATTGGGGTGAGGGATGAGTCTCGAGTCCTTGGTGGACTTGCTGTGTGCGGACGAGATTATTGTTGTCACTGCTTAGCAGATAAACTAAATCCAGTCTCTATAAAAATGGCTAAAGAGCAAAATCTTTCCCTCAATTCAACTAAAATTTCTGGCCCCTGTGGACGTCTTCTTTGCTGTCTTAGTTATGAATATGATTTTTACATCGAAGAGAAGAAAAAATTTCCCCCAGAGGGGAGTAAATTAAAAATATTGCATGAATTGATGAGAGTTAGTGATATAAATATATTAAGTAGAAAACTTACTGTCAAAAGTTTTGATGGAAGAAGTATCTCAATACCCTTAAATAAACTCATATATGATGCCCATAATAAGAGATGGGATGTGGAAAAAGGATATTTAGAAGAAATTCTATCAACATAGACTTAAAAATTGTAATTTATTGTATTGACCGATTTTACGGAGTATGATATTTTGGGTAACCGTTGGTAATTATCATCGGATTACATCCTATGAACTTATACATTTAGATAAACCGTTGGAGGTATATTGTGTTGAATAGTAGCTCGGCCGCTAAAAGAGAGCGCCAGAATGAAAAAGCAAGATTGAGAAATAGGGAAACAAAGAGTGCAGTAAGAACTGCAATCAAAAGTTTTCAAATGGCAGCTAATAGTAGCGATACTTCTAGCGTGAAAGAGAAATTTGACCTTGCAATCAAATTGTTAGATACAGCAGGGTCAAAGGGCGTGTATCACGCTAATACTGTTTCAAGAAAGAAATCTCGTCTTCAAACTCAATTTAATGCAGTGGACAAGGCTTAATTAAAGCACCAATTAATTTTAATAGCAAATTAGCAGGAGAATGTTCATGGCAAATAAGAAATTGACTAAAGCTGAAATCATCGACAATATTCAAGAAAAGCTCGATATGAACCGAACAGACGTTCATATGCTTATTGATGAATTTTTTGAAGAAGTGAAGAAAGGATTGGAACAAGACCGAGTAATTGAGTTACGTGGGTTTGGTACTTTTGAAGTGCGTACTCGAAAGGGGCGTGAGAAAGCTCGAAATCCAAAAACTGGTGAATTAGTCGCAGTAGAAACACACGGTGTAGCAATATTTAGACCAGGTAAAGAACTCAAAGATTTTGTTTGGAACCTAAGAAGTTCAGAGTCGAAAGAATAATATGGAAAGAATTCATCGACGAAGTGCAAAAACTTACGTTGTTGAAATTGTTGTCTTAATCAGTACAGCGTGCTTCTTTTCATTTGCCTTCCCAGGTTTTCTATCTGATACAGGGTTTGGGTTTATTGCATTTTTTGCACTTATTCCCCTTTTTACGATTATTTCTACAACAAGTTGGAAAGCAATCCCCTTTTATGGGTTTATCTTTGGATTTGTTTTCTATACTTGTTTTAATTACTGGTTAACAACATTTCACCCTCTTGCCATCCTTATTGTGCCAATCATAAAAGGGGGCGAGATGGTTATGTTGTTCCCCCTATTAAAAATGGCAACCTCTCTTAGTAAAAAAAGGGGATACCTACTTCAAGGAGTTATCTGGGTTGCCTATGCCTTCCTGAGCCAATCATGGTTTGCAGGCTACCCATATGGAACAATAGCGTATGCAACCTACCAATATCTTCCTTTTATTCAAATAGCGAGCTTTTCTGGTATTTGGTTCCTCACATTTGTGATGATTGTACCACAAACCTTTTTAGCAAAATATGTTGCTAAAAATATTACATCAACTACCATACCTCTTCTCCAATACCTAAAAAATAATCGTCTTGTAGTAATAATCTATCTATCTATTATCATGTTTATTTTCACTTTTGGATTTATATCCCTCAATAAGTGGAATAAAGAGGAGCCCAATCAACATTGGAGAGTTGCAACTGTTCAGCATAGTGCAGATAGTTGGAAAGGGGGATACACCACCTATAAAAACAACTTCAATACATTAAGAAGATTAAGTCTTGAAGCATTAAAAAAGAATCCAGATATGATTATTTGGTCTGAAACAGCATTTGTCCCTTCAGTTGCTTGGCATATGAGCTATCGTCCTAATGAGGCAACTGCTGATTTAGTAGAAGAATTTATTACCTTTGGAACATCTCTCCCTATTCCCCTTTTAACAGGGAATCCAGAGGGTGTTATAGATGATGAAACCCTTCCTCCAATATTAGATAATGGTGAGTGGAATAGAAAAGATTATAATACAGTTATTTTGTTTGAGGGGGGTGAAATACGAAAGACCTACCGAAAACAACACCTTGTTCCATTTACAGAGCATTTCCCGTATGAAAAACAGATGCCTTGGCTCTATAACCTCCTGTTAGCCAATGATTATAACTGGTGGGAAACAGGATATGATCCTGTTGTATTTGAAACAGATGAAGGGGTACGTTTTTCAACTCCAATTTGCTTTGAAGATGTCTTTGGATACCTCACAGCAGACTTTGTTCGCCATGGAGCTGATGTAATTGTGAATATGACTAATGATAGTTGGTCAGGAGCAGTTTCTGCTGAAATGCAACATTTTGCAATGGCAGTTTTTCGTTCCATAGAAACACGTAAATCAACAATAAGAGGGACAAACTCTGGAATTACTGCCCTGATTTTACCATCTGGAAAAGTAATTGACCCTATGGAGCCTTTCACAAAAGGGTGGAATATCTATGAGGTTCCAGTATTTAGTGATCAGGTTGATACTATCTATACCCTTTATGATGATATCTTAGCAAAAGTTAGTGTAATAATTTCAATAGTGTGGCTCATTTCCCTTATGGGAATTGCCTTATTCAAAAGAAACAGGAAATAAACAACATGATGAAACATAAGAAAATTGCCTCTCTACTCATTATTGGAACTGAAATAACAAGAGGAATAATTAACGATAAACATGCCCAGCTTATCTCAAGAGAACTTGTGCAAAGTGGGTTTCATATAAATCGGATAGAAATAGTTCCTGATGATGAATTGTTAGAAAAAGAATTTATCTCTATGCTACAAGAAACAGATGTCCTCATCCTTACAGGTGGCTTAGGACCAACAAGTGATGATATGACTAGAGAAATTGTCGCTAAATCTGCTTCTGTCCCACTTGTTCTTCATGAAGAATCTTATAATCGTTTATATAAGAGAATAGGGGATAGGATTAATGGAGCTAATAAGCGACAAGTCTATATTCCTAAGGGGTTTAGTATCATTGAAAATGAAAATGGAACAGCTCCAGGATTTTATGGAGATATCTTGTTTTCACCAGAGAGTGAACACCCTTTTGTACGAGTGTTTGCCCTTCCAGGACCCCCTAAAGAGCTTAACCCAATGTTCTTTAACACAGTTCTTCCCCTCTTAGATACAATGGCTAATAAGGAGATTGTTCATCGAGATGAGTATTCAGTATTTCTTACCCCTGAATCTAAATTAGAAGATATTGTTGCCTCCTTCGCTCCTTTTGGTATTGTGTGGGGAACACGGGCACAAGAGCATCGTATTAGCCTCTATATTAGTGGAAAAACTAAAGAAGAGAGAGATGACTTGATCAAATCTATTCAAAAAGAGATAGGAGTTGATCTTGTTGTAAGTGGGGATGTTGAAGTTGCCCATCGATTTATCCAATACCTAAAAGAGCATAACAAAACAATAAGTTGTGCAGAGTCGTGTACTGGTGGGCTATTAGGGAAACTCCTTACTGATGAAAGTGGTAGTAGTGCCTATTTCCATTCATCACTTGTTACCTATTCAAACCATGCAAAAGTGACCTTTTTGAATATAGATGAAAAGATCATTGAAACCCATGGAGCAGTTTCTCTCCCAGTTGTAAAGCAGATGGCTCATAATGTGCGTCTATTAAGTGATAGTGATGTGAGTATATCAATATCAGGGATTGCAGGTCCCGATGGGGGGACTGAAGAGAAACCTGTGGGGACAGTATGTTTTGGTTTTTCAGCAAGGAATCGTGAAAGTGTTGCCCTCACATTACATTTTTCTTCGTACGGAAGGGCTTCAGTGAGAAAAAGGGCAGCGGTGAGTGCATTATTATTAGCTTACTTATATCTAAATGAGGTCGACTTGCTTGACATACCTGCATTCTGGCAATATATTTAAAGTATCCTACGGGAAAAACATATCTGCAGAGAAAAGATTATGTTCCTGTAAAACTACCAACAGTAGATAGTAAAATTAGCATATTTATTTCCTACGTATGAGACATTCCTTTGGAGAATATCAATGACATCAGAGTATAATGATGGGCCTGAATTGTTTAATAATGATTTTTTTTTAACAGAAAATTCATCAAAGCCCGTTAAAAATGAAAAGAAAGTTGTTGTAATAAAAACAACTGATAGCGCATCAACAGCAATAAAAAAACAGAAAAAAGTAGCCGAACTTGAACAGAAAGAGGTATTAGTGGAAACAACTGAACAAGCACCTGCTGTGGTAGCTCCTGTAAAAAAGAGGGGAAGACCACCAAAGAGTGCAAAAGTAGAAAAAGAAACGAGTAAGGAAAAAACTCCTAAAAGTGCGAAAGTAGAAAAAGAAGCGAGTAAGGAGAAAACTCCTAAAAGTGAACAGAAGGCTACAAAGAGTGAAGTAAAAGTTGCTAAAAGTGAAGAAAAAGCTATTACAACACCAGATGTTCAGCCAACGAGCCAACAACCATCTCATTCACAAAATACTCAGCACACTCAACGAACAAATAGAAATCAAAACAAAAATAATCGTCAAAAAAACAATTATCAAAAAAACAATTATCAAAATAAATCTAATAAACACCGTAATAATAGTTCAGAACCCAATACAATAGAACTATATGTTGAGAATCCAGAGTACCCATCAATTGTAGTGAATGACCTTAGTGTCCTTACCCTCCCTTCATTGAGAAAAAAAGCGATAGAGTTTGGTATTACTCAAGAAGAGATGCTTGATCTAAAAAGACAAGATATTATTGTCGAAATACTTAAAGCTCATACTCAGAAAAATGGAGTAATCCTTGCTTACGGTGCCCTAGAAATACTTCCAGATGGATATGGATTTCTTCGATCTCCTCAAAACAACTATTTAAGTGGATCAGAAGATGTCTATATATCAATGTCACAAATTAAAATGTTATCACTAAAAACAGGGGATTCTGTTAGCTGCCAAATAAGGGCTCCTAAAGATGCTGAGCGCTACTTTGCCCTCATTAAAATTCAAACAATCAACTATGATGCACCTGAAGTAGCAAGAGCAAGAGCCTCATTTGATTCACTTGTTCCCCTCTATCCCGATTCTAGACTCAACCTAGAGACTCTAAATAGTGATATTTCAACAAGAATTATTAACCTCTTTAGCCCTATTGGAAAAGGACAACGCTCTCTCATTGTTGCCCCGCCTCGTGCAGGTAAAACTATTCTCATGCAAAAGATTGCCAATGCAATTACAGAAAACCATCCAGAAGTCTACCTTATGGTCCTCCTTATTGATGAGAGGCCCGAAGAAGTTACTGATATGCGAAGAACAGTAAAAGGCGAAGTGATTGCAAGTACATTTGACGAACAAGCTACTCGCCACGTATCGGTTGCTGAAATGGTTATAGAAAAAGCAAAAAGATTAGTTGAACATAAAAGAGATGTTGTTATCCTTTTAGATAACATTACTCGTCTCGCTAGAGCATATAACCAAACAGTTCCTGCATCAGGAAAGATATTAAGCGGTGGTGTTGATTCTAATGCGCTTCATAAACCAAAAAGATTTTTAGGTGCTGCAAGAAATATTGAGCATGGAGGCTCCCTCACAATAATTGCATCTGCTCTTATTGAAACAGGTAGCAGAATGGATGAAGTTATCTTTGAAGAGTTCAAAGGAACAGGGAATAATGAAATTGTCCTCGACAGAAGAATGGCTGAAAGAAGGCTTTATCCAGCTATCAATATTAAGAAGTCTGGAACACGAAGAGAAGACCTCTTATTAAGTGCTGATGAGACAGCAAAGATGTGGGCACTACGAAATGCAATAAATCCGATGGAAGATATTGAGATGACTGAGTTCCTCATTGACAAAATTAAGAAAACAAAGAATAATGAAGCGTTTCTACGCTCTATGAATACAAATTCAATGTAGAGCGAGTGATAATGAAATCCGTTTTCTGTCAAGGTTAGCCCGTAGCAGAAAATAGCAGTATAGATGTGGAGGCATAATATGAAAGAGGGAATCCATCCCAGATATGAATTAACAAAGGTAACTTGCGCATGTGGGAATACTTTTGAAACAAAATCGACTGTAAAAAATCTAGATATTGAAATTTGTGGCGCTTGTCACCCATTCTTTACCGGAACTCAAAAGCTTGTCGATACAACTGGGCGTGTTGAAAGATTTAAAAAGAAGTATGGTATTTCTGATAAATAAGAAATTCTATAGAAAAAATTTTGTGTTTGTAGCCGCTTCAGAAAATGGAGCGGTTTTTTATTGCAAACATTCTCTTGTTCACCTAAACTATGAGTAACAAGGAATATATGAGCCAGATAGATTTATTACATGTCAAAGAGTTTGACGAGAAACCAGTTTTAGCCATCTCAGTCCCCGGAGTCTATACGATATTAGGGGAATACGCAGATTTCTGCTCAGGTCATACATTGTATGCAGGATCTGGAAAAACATTAGAAGGCGTTTTTTCGCTAAGAAAAGATCAAACAGTGAGAATCTATTTAGCGACCCATGGGGAAAGAAAAAGATTAAATCTTTTAAATATTAAATATCGTAAAGAAGATAGGTGGGCCAACTACATAAAAGGAGTTGTCGCATCTTTTAATACTCGAGGGTACCATCCAAGTGGATGTAATATCACACTATATGGTGATCTTCTTAGTGAAGATACACTTACTCTTAAAGCTGCAATAGCACTTAATGTTGCTTTGGGATTTAATGAACTCAACAATTATAAATTGGAGAAAGAAGAGTGTGCAACCATTGCCTACACTTCGTTATCTCAGTTTGTTTCAGAGCCAACACGTTTGACACGTTTTCTGGCTATGCTTCTAGTTAAAAATAATTATTACCTCTATTTTGATGTTCTCCAAATGAGCCACTCCTATATAGAAGCTGCGAATAAGAATCAAATGGTGTTTCTCACCATTGAAAGCAATATTGCTCCAGCTGCATTTAAAGAAGAGATAGCTTTGAGACGAGAAGAGTGTAAAGAGGCCTTTGAACGATTTGCTCCATACATGTCGACCAAAATCATACGAGATATTGCAGAGGAAGAGGTAAAAGAGATTCAAGGTGGCATAACTGAAGACGATAAGAGATTAATTAGTTATGTTTTATTTGAATCGCGAATAACAAAAGAGGCAGTAGCTCTTCTTGAACAAAAAGATATGGTGATGTATGGTAGGTTGCTAACACGTATTCAATTAGGTCTTCGGGATGTGTTTGAAATAAGCTGTCCAGAGATAGACTGGCTTACAAAGCGCTCCGGAGAGACTGCAAAGAGTTACGGGTCTGCAATGATTGGTGGTGGAGCGAGTGGTACAATCATTATCTTAATTGATAAAGAAGCCATTGGAACTTACACCTCTCGAATGGAGGAATATGAGCATATTTTTGGTTTTAAACCTGTTATAAGGGAGTTTGTTCCCTCTGGTGAGCTAAAAATAGAAGCAAAATAGATATGGTAATATTATTAACAAATGATGATGGATATGATGCACCAGGCTTGCAAGTATTAGAGTCTGTCCTTGTGGAAAAAGGGCATGAAGTTTGGGTATGTGCTCCAAGTAATCAGCAAAGTGCCCAATCCCATGCAATGACCCTTAAGGGGAAGGTGAAGATTCACCGATATGGAGAGCGCCATTACCATTGTAGTGGAACTCCAAGTGATTGTATCCTCTATGGTCTTGGTGGAAATGCTCTTGGTGTGACTCCCGATGTAATTATTAGTGGGATTAATCATGGATATAATGCATCTACAGATATTCTTTATTCAGGTACCGTTGGTGCAGCTAGTGAAGGGGCATTAAGGGGTTATCCCTCAATTGCTATTTCAGCAAGGATGGACAGTGCTACCAAAAGATACCCCTTTGAAACTGGTGCCCTTTTTTTACATGAGCATCTTGAAGAATTTATCCCCCTTTGTACACCCCATGTTCTTTTAAATATTAATATTCCTCCTCAAGGAAATGGAGAGTGGAGAGTTGGGCACATTGGTGAACTTGAATATTTAGATGTTGTAGAGAAAGCGTCAGGGACAAAAAATAAGAGTTTTGACGCAAATAAAACACATCTAGGACTTGCTTATGGGGACTCTAGTATCACAATAGGGGAAGAAATTCTTTGTACACTCAATACAAATTCAGGCCCCTCTTTACGAGTTGCAATGGATGAGTCAGACTTCTCACTCCTTAACAAAGGATATATTAGTGTCTCTCCTGTATTAGTTTACCCCTCATTAGATATTGAGAGTGTGAAAAAGCTGCAACTTCTCATTGATAAAGAGGTGCGAGTAGTACAATGATGAAGGAGAGCCTCTCTTGGCAAAATACATGTAAACAATGTGGTCTTTGTTGTCATGAAAAAGTGATAATAGGTAAAAATGTTATCTATGACATGGACTCATATTGTCAATATTATGATCCAAAAACACATCAGTGTACGATATATCTCAATCGTTTAGAAATTGAGCAGCGTTGTAAAAGAGTTACACGCTTTAGGGCAATGTTCGCCTCTTATCTTCCTGAAACGTGTGGCTATGTTGAAAAAGCTCGCCAGAAACATCTTCGTTTTGCCCCACGCAGGGCAATCCACTATGCTCGAAGTGCCCTTAGTGATGACGATGATGAATCTTCCTCTTCTGTAAAATAATAATATCCTTATTGTTTGGGTCTCTTGACCCTAAAAGATTTGACTCGTATGTTTAATTAAGAAGAGAGAAATGAAAATATGAAAACAGTATATTTAGATAATAATGCCACCACACCAATTGCCCCTGAGGTAATGAGTGCTATGGTTAATGCGATGGGCCTTTATGGGAATGCTTCTAGTATGCACTCAGCTGGAAGAGAAGCTATGGGTGCGATAGAAGAAGCAAGGGACGAGGTTGCAAGCATCCTCAACGTTGATAGTGAAGATATCATATTCACAAGTGGTGGATCTGAGTCAGACAACAATATACTCTATACAGCTGCCATGCTCATTGATAATGGTTCAAAAAGAGATAAAATTATAGTAAGTACTATTGAACACCCTGCAATTATTGAAACATGTAAATATTTAGAAGAGAAGGGATATAAGGTAGAATATGTTCCTGTAGATAGCTATGGGGTAGTTCAACCCTCTTCTTTAGAAAAGATGATGGACAACGATGTTCTTCTTGTCTCTATTATGAGTGCGAATAATGAAACAGGGACTATACAACCTATAAAAGAGTTAACCAAGATTGCCCACTCTCATGGAGGTCTCATGCACACAGATGCAGTACAGGCCATTGGAAAGATGGAGTGTGATGCCACAGATTGGAATGTTGATTATGTAAGTATTTCAGGGCATAAGTTTTATGGGCCAAAAGGAGTTGGAGCTTTATATGTGAAAAAAGGGGCTCCATTTGAAACCTTTATTAAAGGTGGGCATCAAGAAGATGGCAAAAGGGCTGGAACCTATAACACAGTTAATATTGTAGGGATGGGAGCTGCTGCAAAGCTTATTCGAAAAGAAGATCCAAGTGAATGGGTGAGGGAGTGGGACCTGAGAGAGAAATTACGAAAAGGCCTTCAAGAAGCGATTCCTCAAGCTGTTGTGAATGGCCATCCAACTCTTTGTCTACCTGGAACACTCAACATCTCATTTCCTCAAGCTGAAGGAGAATCTATCTTACTGATGCTCGATTTTGAAGGAATTTCTGTTTCAACAGGAAGCGCATGTGCAACAGGTTCTCTAGAACCATCCTATGTATTACTTGCATCAGGTCTAGATATTGAACTTGCTCATGGGTCAATTCGGTTTAGTCTAGGTCGATATACTACTAGTGAGGATATTGACTATGTTATTGAAAAAGTAGGGCCTATTGTGAAAAGGCTCAGGGAGATATCAACAAGATGAGTAAATTACAAGCTTGGGTGTATACAGATACAGTAAAAGAACACTTCATGAATCCTAAAAATACGTGGGATGATGATACATATGAACCAGATGGAGAAGGACTTGTAGGGTCAATGGCCTGTGGAGACCAAATGAAAGTTGGTATTTCGGTTGAAGATGATGTCATTAAGACCCTGAAATGGCAAACATATGGATGTGCTAGTGCAATAGCTTCAACTTCAATGATGAGTGAAATGGTAATTGGAATGACCCTCAAAGAGGCTTACTTCCTTACTCCAGAGATGATTACAGAAAAATTAGGGGGCTTACCACAACATAAGTTTCACTGCTCAGTGTTAGGAGATAAAGCTTTAAGGGCTGCAATAGATGATTACCTTGAAAGAAAAGGGCGAGATAATCCATACAAAAAGAATGTTGCGAAAGTTATTTGTGAGTGTAAAGGGATAACAGATCAAAGAATCGAAGAACTTGTAAAAAGCAAAGAAGCTACAACCCTTGATGAATTAAGAGATATAACTCAGTTTGGAACAGTGTGTGGAAAATGTCGTTATAAAGTGTATACCCTTTTTGAAGAGTATAAACACATCTATAACGTCTAATATTATGTAGCGTGAAACTCGCTACCCCCCACAAACTCTCTTAACAGAGATTCTGATGGGACTAAAATTGCAGGTATTGGATAGACATTTTCTAGAAAGTCTAATAAACGTCGAGCTGTAGGATATGCTAAAGAAGCTTCGCTCTTTACTGTCTTTAATAGTGGCTCGGCGTATGGTTTAAGAACAGCTAATTCATATTCTAGTGCTGAGTTAATCATCACATCTGCCTGATTCTGATATGGGAAAATATGTTTCCCTTCCCCCCTTTCAACAGATGGCCACATCTCTAAGGTCATTTGAGCAGATGTTCCCCGTGTTCTATGATCTCGTACAATTCTCCGTAAAATTCTATTATCAGTTGTGCTGATTCTATTATGGTCATCTAAATTTAATTGAGTGAGAGCTGAAATATATATTTTAAATGTGGTCATAGGATCAATTCCTGGAATAAGGTGGGGGTTAAGGCCATGTATTCCCTCTAACAACAATATTGTATTTCCTTTTAGGGAAATAGGGGGGGTGTCAAAATGCCTTTTCCCATTACCAGAGAACTCAAACCGTGGAATCACAACCTTCTCTCCCCTGTAAAGGGCATCAAGGTGTTCTTTAAATAGGGGTAAATCGAGTGCTTCAAGTGCTTCTAAATCTGGTTTGCCATACTCATCAATGGGAGCTTTATCTTTTGTTTTATAGTAGTTATCTAATGAGATGACTATTGGACGAAAACCCAACATCCTCAGTTGTAAAGAGAGACGAATTGTAAAGGTTGTTTTGCCAGAGGAGGAGGGGCCAGCTACAAAGACAACTTTTACCCCCCCCCTTTCAGCAATCTGGTCTGCAGTGGAGGCTATTTTTCTATGTTGGAGATCTTCATTCATCCTAATAAAAGTCTTTATATGGCGTGAGCCACAAATGTCATTCATTGCCCCTAGGCAATCAACTTTTAAAATATTTCCCCACTCTTTTGATTCTTTAAATATTGAAAAGAGGAGAGGATTGTCTCTAAAAGGGGGAATAGATAGAAAACCAGATGATGAGAGGGGGTAACGAAGGAGGAGTCCCCTATCCCCATATGCATTGAGTTCCCATATTGGACAAAGGTGGGTAGAGGGTAAAAGGGGTTCATAACTGATATCGATAAAATCTTCACATGCATAGAGGGAGAGGTATGGATCATTTCTGTAGGATAATAATTTCTTTGTAGCAAGAAATTCCATCTTTTCAAAATACTCGAGTGCTTGATGATAACTGACAAGATAGAGTCGAATTTTACTCATCTTTTGAATAATTGAGGTAAGCATCTGTCCTAATTGAGCAACTTCTTCTTTTGAGAGTTCATAAATACCATCGTAGGTAAAATAGAGCCCATCTCCTAAAGCGTGACCAATGATGAGGCGTCGGGAAGGAAAGAGTTTTTGGGATGCATATGTGAGGAGGAAACTTAAGGTGTGCCGATACATTCGCTTTCCAATCGTACTAAACATCCTCACCAATACAACTTCTCCATTTACAACAAGGTGATCACCAAAGCTCATCACTTCATTATTTAGTTGGATAGCAACAACAGGATCATCTTCATACCGACACTCATCACTATTGATTCCTACATGCTTGTCAAGGAAGTCCTCTACAGTACACCCTTGGGTTACTTTGTACTCTTTGTTATCATATATTAGTGTTATAATGTGATTTCTAAATTCTTGTAGATGCTCTTCTCTGTTCATATCCACTCCTTAGGTAAATTATACCCCCAAAAGGCTGCTTCAAAATAACGAATAATCGTATCTTCTGTTATAATAGATGGATGAATAGAAACATCTATATCTCTGAAAGTGAGATTTGATGCAACCATCATATGTTCTAATGTGATGAGCCTTTCATGAGACTCACCATCAACTATATCATATAAACATGACTCTATGGGGGGATGAATTGGTTCAAGTAGAGTTGTTGTGAAAGTATGAATAGCATCTTTCATTGAAGGAGCTTCCAATATATCTGCAATTTTCTTAAACACTTCTTTGTTTCCAGATATGATTACTTCACTCATTGTAGAAAGAAGGATGCTCATTACTAATGGGTAAGGGGCACCACTTTGAGCATGAAGAGTAATTGCCATCACTTCTAATACTCCCCTTTGCATTTCATGAGTAATGATGGAAAGGAGGTGGCTTGCAAATAAAATCTGGTGCCTACTTTCACTATCGTGAGGCGAGTGGCTAGCTTTATAGCCATACTCTTTACATATCATGAGGCCCCTCTTTGCTAAAAAATATGCTAAAGATGCGTATGGTGTGTGATGTAGGATATCAAGAAAACCTGCAAATATAGCGACAACAGAGAGAGCTTTCTCTTTAGCGCTCATATTTTTCACAGCCCGTTCATCGATTATCACCATCTTTGGTTGTTGTGCTTTGTAATAGATCACTCTTTTCTCTTCACTATTGTACACTGGTAAGACTCGATTAAGGGTTCTTGTTGTATAAGAGGTGGGAATTGCAATGAAAGAAAGAGGGGTCGCAGTATAGGTGCTAAGAAATAATTTCACTATATCAAGACCTTGATGATCACTTAGGAGTATAATTGAATCTGCTTGAACTACTTTTATCTGCCTCTCAATCTCTTGCATAAGGAGGTTTTGGCTTTGATTTACATCAAGAACAAAAGGAGAGCCTAACAAATACGTGTGTGAAAGATGGTGTAGGCGAGAGTCAACGATTGTGAGGGGTGATGATACACCCACACTCTCTAACAGAGATGAAAGGTGGTCTATTGCGCCAAACTCAACAACAGAAATGGTGTGAGGTGTATAGGTTGATAATATGTTATTATTCATCATGTTCTTTCCTTTAATGAGGTAAGAAATGTGTGAAGGGTTGATGAATCATCTTCTGTTTTAAGTAGATGATACATATTTTCAATTATATGGAGTAATATCATCTCTTTTTCCTTTAAAGGAGAGAGAGAAATCCAGTATGTACAAAATTCTTCAACACCCATATTACCTACATTCTCTTCAATAGTGTGATACAGGGGGAGGTTTGTCTTCTTAATAAACCTCACAAGGGGCAGAAGAAGTGTTGCACCACTTTCTGCTATCGTTGATAGAGATTTTATTTCAAGGTGTTCCATGAGAGAGGTGAGGGAAGAGTGCTCTGCATTAAAGGCAATATCTCCAATAGTATGAAGTAGTGTTGTCACGATAAATGATTTTTCTTCTCTTTCTGCCTCTATGATAGAGTGAGCTGTTGTGAGCACAAAAGAGAGATTGGGCTGAGTAAAATAGGAGGGATTCTCATAAGAGCTCGCAAAAAGATAATAGAGCATGAGAGACATCACACTTCCAATTTGAGGTAATTTTAGAGTACTACACAAATCCCAATCATAGATAATAGCATCAGTAGACCTTTTGGTATGAGTATACTCATCCCCCCGTATAGGATAAAAAGGGATATGTATTATTGGTTTATCCCACTTCGTAGGTGAAGAAAGGGTATCACTCAAATTAATTTCTCGACTTCCTCCATATACTACTATTGAATCAATAGAAGAGAAATCAATTTCAGAATCCTCCTTGTATGGTATGAACGGGGATAAGGAGATAGAAGAGTGAATGTCCCTCATCCTCTTCTCCATCTGATGATGGGTATCAAAGATATACAAAGGTGTAGTTAAAGAGAGATCAATGAGAACATCTTTAAGAGTATGTATAGCACCCTTACCCTGAATGATTTTCGGATGCCTATGATAATAGGGGGAAATAGATTTCATCTTGCCCTCCTTACAACACGAATATATAGATAATATAGCCAATAGTGGACGATTGATAGAGTTCTAGGGGTATAATTATCATTACGCACAGAAAATGTTTTTCTCACTTTACCTCGATAACGATATAAAAATGATTGTCCAATCCATATAAGAAGGATTCGAGGGGAAACACTCCCTTGCTTTAAAACTTTGACCTCTTTTTGGAAGTATGGTTCATACTCCCTTATATGTTTTTCGTGGCAATAGGTGGGAAATTCAAATATAACAGCTTCTTCTTGCTCATCAGCTGTAAGTGTCGAAACTTTTTTTAGAAAGAGTTCATTATCCTCTTTTTCTACACACAATGAGACAAAGGTGGTAGAATTGGGGTTGTTGAGAATAATTATTGTCCCTTCTTCCATCTGTTGTAGTAAAAAATTACTATAGTGGTCAATTTGAGTAACAGCAATAATGTGGCTAGCTAGTGTTGTTAAAGTTGTGTGGTTGTGTTTCAATGAAGCCCATCCTTTTGACTCTCTGTATTGTACTCAATGAATGGGCAGTGAGCAAGGTCAATATTGACGTGTGTCTATATTAGTAGCTAGAATTACGTGTATAGGTGAGAGGAAATATATGGAAAAACATAATCCAACATTACAATATGTTGTAGTAGATTTAACAAAAGAAAAATGGAACATCTATTCTCTTTCTCCCTCTATCCATGCCACCTTTCTTGGAGGTAATGGTCTTGGACTCTATTTATATGACTCTTATTGTTCAGCGCAGGATGAAAATTGTGAGCTTACCCCTCTCATTTTTACTACAGGGTTATTTACCCAGTTTCAAATAATTGATAAAGACTCACTTACTATCACAGGTACATCTTTACTTACTAAAAAGGTAACTAGTGCAACTTGTCACACTTCGTTTGCATCTCACCTTATCTCATGTGGACTTTGTGCTCTTGTGGTAATAGGAAGTGCTCGTCGACCCATGATACTTGATATAGAAGCACAAGAAATATTGTTTAAGCCAACTGAAAAGCTATTCAATAAAAAGGTTTCTGAGAGTGTAGATCATCTCAACCTTTCAAACAAACAAAGTTGCATTGTAATAGGACCCGCTGGGGAGAATAGAGTTCCTTTTGCTTCCCTTATAAGTGGAGGAAAAAGCTTAGAAAGGGAAGGTTTTGGTGCTTTGATGGGAGCTAAAAGTATTAAAGCTATCATCATTAAAAAAGGACCCTACACTTTTAAACCTAGTTACCCCAAAGAGATTGGTGAAATCACAAAAAAGATAGATGCTACTATTAAAAATTCTCTCTATTATAAAACACAAGAGAAGGAGAATCATCTTCATGTTGTAAAAAATGCTCATGAAGGTGCTTTTGCAGGGGTTGCCCATTCCACCAAAAGAAGTGATCCTCGTTTAGTACACCTATATGGTAGTAGTAACCCCCATCTCTATTCACACCCTTCTCAAAATCAAATAGGAAGTGTGTTTATTACAGATACATATGGAAATAAAGTTCTCATGGATGGGAGCACCATGCTTGGTTTTGGATCAAATATTAAAAACTATGATCCAATATTAAGTGCAACCTACACACACCTCTCAATAGATTTAGGATTAGATCCAATAAGTACAGCTATGACAATTTCTTGGATAATGGAGGGGGTTGAACGGGGTGTTGTTGATGATATACCCATCTCGTATACTGACCTTTCTCACCTTGAAGAGATTATTGAATCAATTGCATTTAATTCTCATGGTGGAAAGAGAATTGCAAAAGGGAGTAGCTTTTTAGCAAAAGAGTATAAGGATGAGTCTTTCGTTACAGCGATACATAATAAAGAGATGATGCCCTTTGATCCAAGGGGAGCATACGGACAAGCCCTTTTAATGGCTTTAGGGTATGATATTCTCCATCCACAAGAGACTCTGTATACCTCTAGTAGACTCACTGAAATAAAAGGGAAGGCTTTATCTGTTCTTTTATGTGAACAAGTCTATCTCCTTAGTTGTGCTTTAGGTATAAGTTATCAGAATATCGTATCATTACTCTACAACTTTTCGTTGTGTCGTCACCTTGCAGGTCCAATTCATAAAAACCGTGTAGAGCTTCTTGAACACATTGTAACCTATCTATTAGGTAATGAGGTTAATGATATAAACCTTTTTCATGTTGCCCGGCAAACACTTGAATTAGAGGAGCGAATTAATGGAAGAAGTAGGAGTGAAAAGGCAACTCTTCCCCTTCAATTCCTCTTAGATGGAAGTAGCAATTATGAAAAAGAGAATACTGTGCCACTCACTAAATTATTGGATGAATACAAAGTGCTGCTTGAGGTGGAAAAAGCACGGATACAATAGTGAGGTGAATACATTATGAAAAGAATTATCTCTTTCTTGGGTATCCTTATTTTTTCGATGTGCTCTCTTTTTGCGTATATATCGAGTCTTTCAGTAGGATCTCTTAATGATGCTTTTACATTTGGAATTGCTGAAAATTATGATGATTTGCGCTCCTATGGATTTGTTGCTACCCTTGAAACTTCCTCACAACTAAAAAGTTCTATTTCCCTTTCTGGTATAACATTTCGAAATAATGTAAACCCAACTTCTGCACGGAGAGTTGATGAGATATATGCTGTGGTTGGAAAAGAGTTTAATCTTCACATAGTGCCAATAAAACCTGAGTTTGTTATCTCTATTATGCCATCAACAGGCTTTTACATCGTGGGTGATTTACAATTTGATAAAATTCAAAATACATGGCACAGAATGACTGACCTTCCAGAATTACATCTACCCTACTGCAATGAAGAGCGTGCTTTCCTCTACCCTTATGTAGGGCTTAATAGCAGGTTCTCATTAATAGAGAAAACCCCCTTTTATTCCCTTACCTCTTTTAAAGTAGAAGTAGAAGCTGATGTGAAATATGCTCCTAAGTATAAAACTAGCTATGCATTTGGCCTTGCTATTTCTCAATCAACTGCTTTAGATAACTATTTTAAAGTTGGAGTAGGGTTTACCCAAGCGTTCTCTCTCCATCAATTCCCCCTATTTGAAACAACAACTGCTTCAGAGAGTGGGCTATATGTCGATTTCACTGGTCGTCTTGGATTGCTACGGATAAATTATCGTCTGTATACACACACAAGGCGAGCATATGGGGGAGTCTTAATTGGACTGTATAACAGCGTTAGTCAAAGAGATCATTATTATAGTACAAATGATCTTATGTTTTCTGTAGGAAGTGAATTTTTTGACAAAAGGATGTTTACCTTAGCTATTCGTTATGCTATCACACCCACCTTAGGAGTATATGCGTCGAATGCTTTTGGAACTACTGTTATCGAATATAATGAACATACGAGGCAAAACACCTCTAAGTGGCACCTTGGTATAGATTATGAAATTGTTGCTTTAAAAAATGATGTGTTTCTCCCATTTATCTTATTTGGTACGGGGTTTAAAAGGGCTCTAGTTACAAAAGATGGAATTGCTGAACAAAGAAGAGTTTCTGTATTTAGACACCATGCTCTATTAATGCACACTCAACTTGGGTTGAGGTTTTTCCACGATGGAAGGTTTAGATTAGGCTCTACTATATATGGGCTTGAACTAAGCGCTGGATTGAGTGTCACAATGGGCCCTAATGTTGAAAATCAAGTTGCTCTGTATCATCTTGTTATGATGGATCAGTATCAACCTTTTATAAAAATAGCTCTATACTCAGCAGGTACTCTTTAAATTATCTCAATAAAGAACTCTCCTCTTATAAAAGGGTCGCTATTGTGAAAGTCTATAATGAGGTTATTGATTAGGCAATTATTTTACGTCTATACTAACGATGCTTGTAAGTAGTTGAAGGAAAAAGGGGAGCTGTTGATGTCATTTGAGAGTACTAGCCACACACATACACTAAATGGGACAAGACAAATTGTGTTTCTTACCAAAGAGCTCTTCCTAGATGAAATTACTTCATGTGATAATGATCTACATACAAAAACTTTTTCAAAGGATTTCATCACTGCCCTACACACATTGCAACAAAGATACACCTTAGTAGTATTAGTAGATGAAGGTGGGTATGACTCGATATTTTCACTATTGCATACTTTCGATATTGAACTCTCCTTTTATTATACTCATCTACCCCTAAAAGAGACATTAGATGCTTCTACCATCAAAGATATCCTTGTGGTGAAGGAATTTTATCAACAACAAATTTATGCCCCTCTGTCGATGTATCTCATCCAACCCCATTTCAAACTCTCACTTATTGACCCATCTGTTGGGCAAGATGCAACTTCTTTTCTCGAAGAAGTGCTCACTCTTAGCTTTTTCAATTATGATGAGCTTGTATCGTGGATTCTCTCTCATCCCACCTCGTATCAATCATTAATTACATCACTACATTCTGGTGCAAAAATATTAGAAAATGGGGGATTGGTTGCCTTTCCTACAGAAACTGTGTATGGACTTGGAGCAGATGCAACAAATCCTGATGCAGTAGAAAGGATATTTAGTGCCAAGCAAAGACCTTTTTTTGACCCATTAATTGTCCATCTTTCCCATAAAGACCAAGTGGGTCCCTTAGTTCGATTTCTACCTGAAAAAGCTGAAATTCTAATAACTCATTTTTGGCCAGGACCTTTGACCATCGTATTACCTAAATCAGATCTTGTTCCAGATATTGTAACTGCAGGACATCCATCAGTTGCGTTACGAATGCCAAACAATCGATTAGCTCTTGAACTCATTAGACTCTCAAATAAGCCTATTGCAGCTCCAAGTGCAAATAAATTTGGTTGTACCAGCCCAACAACAGCCCAACATGTGCTCGATCAACTAGAAGGGGAATTTGAGAAAATCATTGATGGGGGTGGGTGCACAGTTGGAATAGAGTCAACAGTAATATCATTTCTCGAAGAAATTCCAATAATTCTTAGACCAGGTGGGATAGATCAACAAACTATTGAGTCTGTTATTGGGAAAGTAGCTCACCAAGTACACGATAGTTCACAAGAGATGTCAACAAGTCCTGGTATGCTGCCAAGTCACTATGCAACCTCAACACCTCTAGTCATTGTTGATGATTATAGAGAATATGCTTCAAGAAGTGATGTAGGAGTACTCCTATTTGGTAAGAGTGAATATCTATTTACAGGTCCAGTAGAATACTTAAGTCCCTCTTCAAACCCAGCAGAAGCTGCTAAGAGATTGTATCAGGCGATGAGAAAACTCGATAGCCTCTCCCTTTCATTACTTGTTGTAAAATTGTTGCCAGAAACTGGAATAGGAATAGCAGTAAATAATCGACTCACTAAAGCCGCTGGTAATTTTCAACCAAAGAGATCTTGATCCATACAGATTTTAATTAATTAAACTCACTTTTTAAAGAGAGAGAGTTTTAATGTTGAAAATATTCCTGCAATGAGAACAATGCTCATAGCTACTATCAGTGAGACATGAAAAGAATTAGTCGCATCCATGAAATACCCCCCAATTCCAGGTGAAATAAATCCAGCAAGTCCATAGGCGACAAAACATATGGGGTAAAGGGATGAAAAGAGAGTTTGTCCAAAATATCGGGCAATAGATGATGCATAGATTACAAAATTTGCTCCAAAGAAAAAACCAATACCCCCTATAAGAGTTAACAAGAACCAACCTGGTACCTGAAGCAGTAGGAGTATAGAGATAGCTAATGACCCAAATAAAGAAATAGGGATACTTTTGTATCCTATATGATCAAAAACATATCCCCAGTAAATTCTGCCAAAAGCATTTCCAAAGGCAAAGAGGGGAATAGCTACATGAGAATTTTGATAACTCATGCCACTTTGGATTACAATAGAGATGAGGTTTCCATTAATAAAGAGTCCTAAAAAGGTTCCTGCAAAGATTCCTATCACACATATAATAAACTGTATAGAGAATATTTCATAAAACCCAGCTCTCTTTTTCTTTACTCGCTGCCCTGCTCTAGGTTCTGTGAGAAAAAGGGAAGCAATAAAGAGAATTGAGCCAGAGATGATACCCCACCACCGGAAAAAGAGGAGGATTTCTATACCAGAAGAGAAGAAATAGCGAGCAACAGCAGAAAGGAGAATAGCACCACTACCAAATCCTGCAACAGAGATGCCTGTAACTAATCCTTTATTGTGAGGAAACCATTTCATCCCTACACTCAATGGGCACACATACCCAAATCCTATGCCAGAACCTGTAATGAGGCCCAGTCCAACTAATAAAATGAGATATGATCCGTTTGAGAAAGAGGCTATAATGTAGCCACTCGCAAAAAGAAAGGCACCTATCATAGATGTTATTTGAGGCCCATGGATAACTAAAAAACGACCAGCAAAAACCATAGTGATAGTAAATGTTGCAATACATAGACCAAAAATGAAGCCCCCTTGCCCTTTTGTAATGCCGTAGGACTCTCCTAATTGAGTTATCAAGGTACTCCAAGCATATATTCCACCAAGGATAACTTGGATGAGCATACCTGCTATCAATGATATCCATCGGTTTTTCATGTTCTCCTCCTAAGGATGCTCTTGGGGTTAATTTTTTTTTTAGAATATTACTTGATACGACTATTCGTAGCAACCTTTACAAGGCACACTTAAGAAAGTTTATATAAGAGGATACATAATTTTTTAAAAAAAAGGGGTATAGGTTGTGTGAGTTAGGTTAAAACTTTTTGTTAATTTTTGAAAATATTGATGTTATTGCCTCTTCTTTGATAGGCTTCTCTTCTTCTATTGGGTCAATATAATGGATAAAAGAGGAAATTTGTCGTCCAGTTTCTAATGATTTTATTTGGATTACCTTTGGTGTTATGATTGCATAACTAGGTTTAATATCAATTCTTGGCTCACTTACTGAACCTGGGTTTAATTCTATAGGCTGACCTTTGTATTTTCTTAAGTGAGGGATATGTGTGTGTCCTGTAATGGATATATCGTTTTTTGTGAGTTTTAGTGGAAGTTGTTGCCAAGTGGGGAAGTAATCTCCGTGGGTGATTGCAATAGTTCTTCCTTCAAATTCGATAGAGGTATATAACAGGGGCACTTTCATGTTGTGGCTCATAAATACCCATGGTTGATCAATATTTCCTCTCACCATAATCATCTCTTGCTTGAGAGAAAATAGTAGATCTTTTTTTGCTCCTAATTGCTTTACATCCATGTCTCCCGCAAAGATTACGTGAGTAGCTCCCTCTTTTTCAATTTGTGCCACTACCTTCTCAAGCTGAGTAACATTGCCATGTAAATCAGAAAAGACAAAAATAATCATATTATGATATATTAATATGACATTGACATTCCTTTCAAGCCTTTAACTGATTATAAG
>CAYVRR010000033.1:0-3541 GCA_964453215.1 uncultured Spirochaetaceae bacterium
ATAACATAATTGTTACTGTAACCATAAGTTATATTATTGGTTTATAATTGACAGCTTCTTGTTATATATCCTATATTCAAGAGGAAGTATAGAAATATTTTGGGGAGTATCTTTCTTGAGAACTACAAAACAATCGCTTTTAACTCTTACTATTATTGTAGATATTATTGCTATTGCGCTATCTTGGTTTCTGGCCTATTTCCTTCGTTTTTATATCTTACCAGGAGGAAGTGGAGACTTACTTAGACTTTTCTCTGAATTAGCAATTCTTGTCATAGCCTTTTTCTTATTATTTCTTAATCGTAACAGACTCTATGAGTTATCAATTGAGAAGGCCTGGAAAAGGGAGTCTATCCAGATTATAAAAAGTTCTTTCCAAGTCTTTCTCCTACTCGCTGTTGTTCTTTACTATTTTTTCCCAAGTAGAGTAAGTCGTCTTACCATTGCTATTTTCTTTATTATTGTAACAATTGCTCTTACTATTGGACGGACCTATATATTTAGTAAGATTAAAAAAGGGTATGCAGCTAATCTTTTCTTAACTCGAACACTCCTTGTAGGGTATGGGAAAAATGTTGAAGAGTATGAAAAAGCAATCAGCTCTTCCATTATGAGTGGAATTTCTATTATTGGACAGTATGATAATGGATCATTTATCCTTAAAGGGTGCCCTACTATTAAAGCAGATTCTTTACATGAAGCCGTGAATAGAACTCATGCAGATCACATTGTAATTGGGTATCCGTTAGAAGATTATGAGAAAGAGAAAAATATGCTCAATCAAGGATTAGAATTACCTAACCAAAGAGTAGAGCTCCTTCCATGGCTTCCTAAATCCTACATTGGAAATAAAGTATTCGATTACAAAATGACCCCAATTCTTCAGCTCAATGCAGCTGAATTAGGATTTATGTCAAGAATTATCAAAAGAGCTTTTGATATTGTCTCATGCTCTGTTGGGATTATTCTTCTTTCACCTCTTTTCATTATTATTGCATTATTGGTAAAATTATCATCACCAGGCCCCATATTGTTTAAGCAAAAAAGGGTAACACGTGATGGGAAGATATTTGTTATGTATAAATTTAGAAGTATGCGTACAGATATGCCTGAAGGAAAAGTCCACTGGACAGTAGAAAATGATCCACGTGTTACAAAAATTGGAGCATTTTTAAGAAGTACGAGCTTAGATGAATTACCCCAATTCTTTAATGTTCTTGGCGGGTCTATGAGTTTAATTGGACCTCGACCAGAGCGGCCTGAACTTGTGGAGAAATTTAATAAAGAGATACCAGGGTATCGCATGAGACACCGTCATAAAGCTGGAATTTCTGGGTGGGCTCAAGTAAATGGATATAGAGGAAACACCTCTTTAGAAAGAAGAATAGAATATGATTTATTCTACATTCAAAATTGGAGCTTTGTGTTAGATATGAAAATAGTACTATTTACATTCTTTAGAGGCTTCGTGAATGAAAACGCATATTAAAATTTGGAGAAATTAATGTTAAAAAGAGTTATTGCCACAGCTAGTATACTATTGATACTCACATCTAGCTTCGCGTCAATTATAGATAATATAAAAACAGTATTACCACACTTAGAAGAAGGAATGTATGAAGACCTTCAAGAGGGAAACATAGTAAATGCGACAACCATCGGGGGAGAAAAGATTAACTTTCTCTACCCTGAAGGCTCTTTTGGAAAGGAAAATGCAATACTTGCAGAAAATGCAGAAAATAGCTTTTCTATAACAGCTCTTAGTTTTATCCCATACGGGCCAAAACTCAAAGCAATGGATAAAGATGAGAGGCAGCTAACCATATTTAATACGATGAGAGCGATTTCAACACAAGAAGGAATTACCTATATCTCTTTTAGAGCTGGAAACAAACCTCGCGTCTTAATTGAAGAATCTCGATACATAGAAAATGCTAAAAAACAATTAACTAATTTACCAGATCCTGTAGCAACAACGTTTCCACTCACAACAACTAGTTATGTGTATCAGAAAGATTCAACATTCAGTGGAAATGTGTATGAACACATCTACACCAATAGTGAAGATGAAATCTATGTGAGTATTAAAAACTTAGATACAATGAGGGCATATGGCATTGTTAAAGCAGTAGATAAAGAGAAACTTTCAATTGCGCTAGGTACCTACCAATTAGAAGATGGCCTTTTAATGTATGCCCTCACTACCATAGAAGATAAAAAGCCACAAATAAAAGTTCTCTGGTACTCTGTTGACCTCCCCTCCTCATTTAGACGAAGAGTTACTGCTTTAATGGAGTGGTTTGTAGCTAGCTTAGAAAAGATAGAAGAAAAGTAGAATGAAAAAAACCAAAAGTTCTAGCATTGTATTTCCTCTTGTGATTGTTGTATTCCTATTTCTCCTTCCCTCTCAGCTCTTTTCAGCAATTCACACATCAGTTCCTTTAAACCATGTTGCATACAACATCATAGAAGTGGCTGAAATAGAGGGGATTATTGAAAAGCAGATAGATACAAGACCATATAGTGCTCATAAAGTAATTCGATTATTAAAAGAAATTCTTGAAAAAGAGAACTCTCTAAAAAGTGGAGAAATCAAAGAAGTACAATCGATAATAAATGAACTCAATCATCTTTATGGAACTACTCCTAGTGGAGCAGATGAACTCTTTTCTACAGGGTTTTTGCGCTATTATAGTGAAAAAACGAATATAGGGACATCGATAGGTGTTAATATAAAAACTCAGCAAACTTCTCTTCTTGGAACAAAAGAATTTGATTCAAGAAATTCAGTTACAGCTTTTATTAAAGGTGATCTAGGCTCTTCTATCTCTTTTAATATGAACTTTGGGTTACTATTAGATCGTCTTAATAATCGTCCATTTCTTGACACTGAATTCACTATCCCGGCTGATGGCTTTTACATGCAATTAACTCAAGGGGGAAAGGGATTAAATAGCCTTCCAGCAAAGGAGTTTTATACGGGACTCGCTATGCATCCAGAAATTGCAGCGACCTTCTTTGATGGAGCCCTTACTCTTCGTTGGGGAGGGGTTGCAAGAGACTGGGGTGTTGGGATGCATAATCTCCTTATTTCTAAGAACGCAAGGGGATTTAATGGAATAGAAATCAATGTTGATGTCGCTCCCTGGCTCCGTTATAGCGTTGTAACTGGAAGTCTTACAATATTTGATTTAAAAGATATTGATGGAAAACCATTTTTTAGTGATGAATTAGGTGACCGCCCCTACTACCGATTTGATAACAATATAAGTGCCCATAGAGTAGAACTTGATGCAACTAAAAACTTAACCATCTCTATCTATGAAGCAGTTGTATGGAAAAAAAGATTTGAACTTGGGTACCTTAACCCAGTTAGTATCTATATGTTTGAACAAAATAACCTTGGCGACTTAGATGATGTAATTGCTGGAGTAGACTTTGACTTAAGGATTGGAAAGAAAGTAAAAGTCTATGGAGCTCTTGCAATGAGCGAAATGAGTAGTTTTAAAAAGGTATTTACGACCCCAAGAAACGTCCTCGC